>NZ_JBNNVQ010000023.1:0-67188 GCF_050280625.1 Pseudomonas sp. NPDC089569 | reverse complement strand
CCACCGGCGGCCCCTGGAAGCGCCGGGCTTCGAAGCCGAACCAGACGATGGCCGTCAACACCAGGAAACCAATGGTGATGTACAGCGCCCAGTCGTTCGGCGGTTGAATGCCGATGACGAAAATGATCACCATCGACAGGACCGACAGCAGGGCGAACACCGTGTACCAGAAGCGCCCCATGTTCCAGGGTCCCATGGTCGGCCATTTGGCGGTTCCGTAGGTGAACAGGCCCAGCACGATGGGAATGATGAAAGAGAAGAACAGGAAGATCACCGTGCAGGAGACCACGATGGTGTAGACCGGCGTCGCACCGATCGAAATCACCGACGATCCCCAGTCGAACAGCACGGCGAGGGTCGCACCGGTCCAGATCGCCGCCACCGGGCTGCGGTGGGTGGGCGAGACCGAAGCCAGTGCCTTGGAGCAGGGCAGGCCGCCATCGCGGGAGAACGCGAAGATCATCCGCGACACCGAGGTGACGGTGGCCAGTCCACAGAGTATTTGCGAGACAAAGATCGCCACGTACAAGGCATCCCTGAGCAACGGATTGACCTGCGTGTTCATCGCCCAGAAAAACACGTTCCAGCCTTGCTTGGCCGCTTCATCCATGTTCGGCAGCATCAGCACGAAGGCACTGAGCATGACCCAGCCGAACAGCAACGACCAGACCACCGACATGACCATGCCCCGTGGCACCGACATGGCGGCGTTACGGGTTTCTTCCGAGGTGTGCGCGGAGGCGTCGTAGCCGGTGATGGTGTAGATCGGCAAGAGCAGGCCGAGCATGAAGATCCAGCCATTGGAGACCTGTGGCCAGACACTGCCGCCGGCTTCGCCCGAGTAGTTGCCGAAGGTCACCAGCCGAGAGAGATCGTAGCCAGGCGCCGAGATCAGGCAGACGATGGTCAGCGCCAGCGCGGTGGCGAAGATCAGGTAGCCGGAAAAGTCCGTGAGCTTGGCGGTCAGGCCGATGCCCAGGTGATTGCACAAGGCTTGGAGCCCGGTGAGGATGGCCAGGAAGATCACCCGCACCGTGGTGGTGTCTTCCATGCCCAGCGCCGGGCCGAAGGCGCCGAAGAAAAAGTAGTAGGTACCGACGTTGATCGCGCCCAGCACCGTGACCAGCCCCAGCAGGTTGAACCAGGCCGTCAGCCAGCCGGTGAAGCGGTTACCGAGAATCGAACCCCAGTGATACAGGCCGCCGGCGGTTGGATAGGCCGAGGAAATCTGCGCCATGGCCAGGGCGAACACACCGGAGATCAGGCACCCTATCGGCCAGCCGATGCCGATGGAAGCACCGCCCGCGCCCGAGGTGCCCTGGGCGAGTGAGTTGATGCCGCCGGAGAGGATGCAGATGATCGAAAAGGAAATCGCGAAGTTGGAAAAGACGCCCATTCGTCGCGACAGCTGCTGGGCGTAGCCCATGCTGTGCAGCACCTTGACGTCATCGTCATGCGGCGCGTCGGTGCCGGGCTGGCTTGCGTGGTTCATGGTGTTGTGCCCCTTCAGGTTTTGATACGCATCCATCCGCAACGGCGGATGGGCTGGCCTTCAACCCCTTGTCGTACTGCTCCCGTTACTGCGACCTTCGTTTTATGTAGGAGCGAGCATGCTCGCGATGGTGGTCAACGATGACGCGGGAAGCCTGACACCCCGCGGCGTTCATTCGTCCATCGCGAGCGTGCTCGCTCCTACAGGTTTACAGGCGGCCGTGGTAGGCCGCCTGAAAAATCTCCGCCACGCCGGCCCGGGTCAACGGCAGCGGATTGCCGCCGGCCGAGGGGTCGACAACCGCCATGTCCGCGATCAGGTCGGCCTGCTTGTCATCGACGCCCAGTTCAAACAGCGTGTGCGGCACGGCGATGTCCTTGCGCAATTTGAGGACGAAGGCCAGGAAACTGTCGAAGCCGGGAGAGGGCAGGTGCAGATAAGCAGCCAGGCGCGAGATGCGCTCCTCGATGGCCGGGCGATTGAACTTCAGCACATAGGGCATCAGGGTGGCGTTGGTCATGCCGTGGTGGGTGTCGTACAAGGCACCGATCGGATGCGCCAGGGCGTGCATCCCGCCCAGGCCTTTCTGGAAGGCCGTGGCGCCCATCGCTGCCGCCGCGAGCATTTGCCCACGGGCATCGAGGTCGGACGGGGTGTGCACGGCGCGCACCAGGGCATTGGCCACCAGACGCATCCCTTCGACCGCGATGCCATCGGCCATGGGATGAAAACCGGGTGCGCAATAGGATTCAAGGCAATGGGCCAATGCATCCATGCCGGTACCGGCGGTGACTTTTGCCGGCATTCCGACGGTCAGGGCCGGATCGCTGATGACCACGCGCGGCATCATTTTGGGGTGAAAGATGATGCGTTTGGTGTGGGTGCGGTCATCGATGATCACGGCGGCGCGGCCGACTTCGGACCCCGTGCCAGCGGTGGTCGGGACGGCGATGACCGGGGCGATGCGGCTTTCATCGGCACGGGTCCAGTAGTCGCCGATGTCTTCGAAATCCCACACCGGGCGGCTCTGGCCACTCATGAAGGCAATGAGCTTGCCCATGTCCAGGCCACTGCCCCCGCCGAAAGCGATCACGCCATCGTGATTGCCCGCACGCCAGGCGTCGAGCCCGCCGGCCAGGTTGGCTTCCACAGGGTTGGGCTTGAGGTCGCAAAACAGCGCAACGCCAAGGCCGGCGCTGCGCAAGGCGTCCAGGGCTGCCGTGGTGATCGGGGCCTTGCCCAGCCCGCTGTCGGTGACCAGCAAGGGGCGCTGGATACCCTGGGCGCGACAGGTGTCGGCCAGTTCGCTGATGCGGCCGACACCGAAGCGGATGCTCGTGGGGTAATTCCAGTTTCCGGTCAGGCTCATGGTTCAGATCTCATGGCGCAAATGGAAGGATTTGGCGCGGGTCAGGCCGTCGTAACCCAGGCGCGACAAGGTCACGCCGCGCCCGCTGTTCTTCACGCCGGTCCAGGCCAGCGCCGGGTCCAGGTAGTCGCAGCGATTCATGAACACGGTGCCGGTGCGGAGCTCGTCGCCCAGGCGTTCGGCCGCCGCCAGATCCCTGGTCCAGATTGAGGCGCTGAGCCCGAATTCGCTGTCGTTCATCAAGGCGATGGCCTCGTCGTCACCGTCTACCGGCATGATGCCGACCACGGGGCCGAAGCTTTCATCGCGCATGACAGACATCTTGTGGGTGACATCCACCAGCACCTGTGGCGCGAGGTAGGCGCTGCCCGGCGCATCGGCGGCGAAGGCCGACGGATCGATCAGTGCCCTGGCCCCCTGGGCCACTGCGTCGGCGATTTGCCCGCGCACAAAGTCGGCCGCGCCGGCATTCACCAGCGGGCCGAGGGTGGTGGCTTCCTCCAGCGGATTGCCCAGCACGTACTGGCGGGTGAGGGCGACGAAGGCCTCGACAAAGGCCGGGTAGATCTTGCGGTCGACGTAGATGCGTTCGACCGCGCAACAGCTTTGCCCTGAATTGAAGAAGCTGCCATCCACCAGGTTCTCCACGGCATGTTCAAGGTTGGCATCCGCGCGGACATAGGCCGGGTCCTTGCCGCCGAGCTCCAGGCCCATGCCAAGAAAACCTCCGCACGCGGCGCTTTCCATGGCTTTGCCGGCGTCCACCGAGCCGGTGAAATTCACCTGCTGTACCCTGCCCGAGGCAATGACTGCCGCCGTCTGGTCGTGATCGAGCAGCAGGTTATGGAACAACCCTTCGGGCAGATTGGCCCGTCGCATGGCCTGGGCAAATCGCTCGCCCACCAGCAGGGTTTGCGAAGCGTGTTTGAGGATCACCGCGTTGCCGGCCATCAACGCCGGGATGATCGTGTTGACGGCTGTCAGGTAGGGGTAATTCCAGGGGGCGACCACCAGCACCGTACCCAGTGGTTCGCGTTTGATACGCCGTCGAAAGCCTGCAATGGGTGTCGGTTCGATATCCGCCAAAGCCTGGGGCGCAATGGCAATCATGTGCCGGGCCCGCTCTTCGAACCCGCGCAGTTCACCGGCGCCGTAGCGGACCGGGCGGCCCATTTGCCAGGCCAGCTCCGCAACGATGTCGGTCTTCATGGCCAGCATCGCGTCCACCGCAGCGCTGCACAAGGCGGCGCGTTCGCTCAGGGATCGGCGCTGCCACTGCGCCTGGGCGCTGGTGGCCGCCGTCAATGCCTGCTCGACCTGCATGGCGTCGGCGTACTGGCGTTCGGCGTAAACCCGGCCATCGACCGGTGAGACGAGCTGAATGGTTGTCGTCATGATGCTCCCGACCCTGCTGTGTTCAGTAGCGTTCGAAGCCGCGCTGCAGTTCCCAGTCGGTGATCCGCCGGTCGTACTCTTTCTGTTCCCATTCGGCGGTGTGCACGTAGTGGTCGACCACTTCATCGCCGAACGCTTCGCGCAACATGCTCGAACCCCGTAGCGCGGCACTGGCGTCACGCAGGGTCTTGGACACTTCGGGCAAATGCTCGTCGACATAGGCATCGCCTTCATAAGGCGGGTCGAGGCTGAGTTTCTCATCGATGCCGGCCAGCCCCGCAGCGATCAGCGCGGCGAAGGCCAGATAGGGGTTGAGGTCGGCACCGCCGATGCGGCACTCGATGCGGATGGACTTGCTGTCTTCGGCACACAACCGAAAGCCGGCCGTACGATTGTCCCGGCTCCACACGGCGCGGGTCGGTGCGAACGTGCCGGCCTGAAAACGCTTGTAGGAGTTGATGTAGGGGGCGAGAAAACAGGTGATGTCGTTGGCATATTTGAGTTGCCCGGCGACCCAGGAACGCATCAGCTTCGACATGCCGAACTCGGCCTTGGCGTCGAAGAACAGCGGCTTCTTGGCGTTCTTGTCCCATAGCGAATTGTGGATGTGGCTGCTCGAACCCGCGGCGTCGTAGCGCCACTTGGCCATGAAGGTGATTGCCTTGCCCTGTAGCTGCGCGATCTCCTTGCAGGCGTGTTTGATGATGACGTGGTGGTCGGCCATGGTCATGGCATCGGCATAACGGATGTTGATTTCTTCCTGGCCCGGTCCCCATTCGCCCTTGGAGTTCTCCACCGGAATGCCGCAGGCCTGCAGGTGCTTGCGGATCGCCCGCAGCACCGGCTCTTCGCGGGTGGTCTGCAGGATGTTGTAGTCCTCGATGTAATGCCCGGCGGTCTTTGGCTTGAAGTAGTTGCGCTTGTGGATGGCCTCGTAGCTTTCGTCGAACAGGTAGAACTCGAGCTCGGAGGCGAACATGCCGGTGTAGCCACGTTCGCGCAGGCGCTCGACCTGTTTTTTCAGGATCGCCCGCGGGCTGTGCGGCAAGTCCTGTCGATGGTGGTGGTCGAGCACGTCGCACAGCACCAGCGCCGTGCATTCCAGCCAGGGCACCCGGCGCAAGGTGCGCATGTCGGGCTTGAGGACGAAGTCGCCGTAGCCTTTGCTCCAGCTCGCGGCGGCGTAACCGGGAACCGGCTCCATGTCGATGTCGTCGGCCAGCAGGTAATTGCAGCAGTGGGTTTCTTCATGGCCGCTGTCGATGAAAAACTCGACCTGGAAGCGCTTGCCGACCAGCCGTCCCTGCATGTCGACCATGCAGACCAGTACGGTATCGATTTCGCCGCTGGCGGCGGCACGCTTGAGTTCATCGAAACTGAGGAAAGGCTCGGTCATCGCGGCAACCCTGCGCAAATAATTTGGACCAGTCTGAGATAGCTGTTGCAGACGCTCTCCAGAAAATCCAAATACTGCCGCCGCGAGCATCATGGGCAATAAGCTGAACTTAGCTTAGCCTACTGTCGCTTTTTGCAAGTTTTCGATGATCGAAGTTTTTCCAGCCGGGACGCAAGCAGTCGGGCGGTGCCCCGTGACGCAGGCCGAACCATTGGGTGAGCCGGCGATGGGAGTGCTCAGGAGCAATGCCGGGCCGCAGCAGATCCCTCTCGCTTGCCTGTCATTGACGAGTACAACCGTGCATTCCACTGAGGTCGACGTTGACCTCAATTGCTGCATGCCATGCACTTATGAATTGCAAATCACCGGTCTGGTCGCGGTTTTTCATCTCATTACACTCTGGCGCAACACTAATTTGCGTGAGGGTCATCGAGATGTTCGACTGCGTGAAGATTCATTCCATCGGCGAGCCGCAAGTCATGCACCTGGAACAGACAACGGCACGGCAACCGGGGGCCGGGGAGGTCTGGCTGGATCAGGCAGCCATCGGAGTCAATCCTCTGGACCTGAGTCAGCGCAGCGGTGCCGTGCGCATCGCGCTGCCATCCGGCCTGGGACTGGAGGGCGCCGGGCGGGTGGCGGCGATCGGGCCGGGCGTGAGCGAAGTGGCGGTCGGTGATCGCGTGGCCTATGCCACCGGGCCTTTGGGCGCCTACGCCAGCGGACGCTTGTATCCTGCTGATCGACTGGTGAAGCTTCCCGAGTCGCTTGGCTTTGAGGACGCGGCGGCGGTCCTGTTCAAGGGCATTACCGCCCAATACCTGCTCAAGACAACGTACCCGGTGGGGCCGGGTTCGCGTGTGCTGATTTATGGTGCTGCCGGGGCATTGGGCCAGATCATGGTGCCGTGGGCGAAGCACCTGGGGGCCACGGTGATCGGCGTGGTGTCCAGGCCGCAGAGTGTCGAGCGGGCCAGGGCGGCCGGCTGTGATCATGTGCTGGTGTTCGAGGCCGCGACGCTGGCGGCTCAGGTTGCAGACATTACCCACGGTGCCAGGGTCGATGTGGTGTATGACCCGATTGGCCGGGTTTCCTTCGAGGCGTCCCTGGACAGTCTTCGCCCGCGTGGTCTGTTGGTGTCCTTCGGAATGACTTCCGGAGCCGTACCTGCTCTGGAAGTCGCAACCCTGAATGCCAAGGGTTCGCTGTTCCTGACCCGCCCCTCGCTGGCGGCGCACACGGCGACGGCGCAGGAGTATCAGGAGCGTGCCGGGGACGTGCTGCAAGCGATTGCCGCCGGTATTATCCAGCCACGCATCTGGCGCCGTTATCCGTTGGCCGATGTTGCGCTTGCCCACACCGATCTGGAAAGCGGGCGTTCGCAAGGTGCCATCGTGCTGACGCCCTGAGCGTTCAATCGAAACCGGTGAGGATGGTTGTTGCATGGATTTATTCGATAGCCGCCAGGCCGATGAGCTGGCCACGCTGCTGGCGCTGTACGAACAGGGGTCGTTCGCGGCGGCAGGAAGAAGCCTGCAGCGACATCCTTCGGTGCTGTCCAAACGGCTCAGTGCCCTGGAGTTTCGCCTGGGTATCCGGTTGGTCGAGCGCACCACGCGGCAACTGCGCTTCACCGACGAAGGCGAGCGCCTGGTCCTGCAACTGCGCCAGGCATTGAACCTGATCACCCAGGCAGAACAGGATGCCGCCCAGGGCGCCGCCACGGTCAGAGGCCGGCTGCGGATTGCCTTGCCGGCGGCGATGGGGCGGTTATGGTTGAGTTCGATGATTTCGGAATTTGCCCTGGCCCATCCGCAGGTTGCACTGGAAGTCGAGTATGCGGAGCGGTTCGTGGACATCGTCGCCGAAGGCTTCGACGCAGCCATCCGCATCGGCGAGCTGGCGGACAACCGGTTGGTGGCGAAAAAGCTGTGCGACCACCGTCGCATCCTGTGCGCCGCACCGAGCTATCTGGAAAACCGCGGTACGCCCGCAGTGCCGGCCGACCTGGCGGCGCACAATTGCCTCGGTTTCACCGGGCTGCATTCCTACCCGGAATGGAAATTGACGCGGGACCGCGAGCCCGTATCGATCCGGGTGCAGGGCAGCCTGATCAGTAACGACAACGAAG
Source organism: Pseudomonas sp. NPDC089569 (assembly GCF_050280625.1). Taxonomy (NCBI): domain Bacteria; kingdom Pseudomonadati; phylum Pseudomonadota; class Gammaproteobacteria; order Pseudomonadales; family Pseudomonadaceae; genus Pseudomonas; species Pseudomonas sp. NPDC089569. The sequence continues at coordinate 59,405 of NZ_JBNNVQ010000023.1, read as the reverse complement.
CCTTGGTCACTGCCGCTCGCATGGGGTTGGGGATTCTTGCCGGCGGTGAGTGGCTGGTCAAGGCGGATATCGATTCCGGGCGCCTCGTGCGGGTTCTGCCGCAATGGCAACTGGATGCCGAGGCGGGCGTTTATCTGGTTCGGCCCTCTGCGCGCTACAACACGGCGGCGACCACCGCATTCAGGCACTGGATCGAAGCGTGCTTTTCAGGGGGAGCGCCCTGGGAGTCGTGTTGATGCCCAGGGCTCACACAAGACGAGTGGGACTCAACGCACCGGCTCGCTCGCAGCCAGAGTCCGATCGACCAGGCGCATCCTGTTGCGCCCACCGCGCTTGGACTCGTAGAGCACCGCGTCGCCTTGTTCGATCAATACCGCCAGGCTGGCCGGCGGCTGGTCGAACAGGCTGGCGCCGATGCTCAGGGTCACCGCTTCAGGCGTGGCAAACGACTGTGACGCCACCTGGTGAAACTGCTTGCGCAGCAAGTCACCCATCTGCTCCACGCGCTCGTTCGAGGCATCGTTGAGCACAATGACGAACTCGTCGCCTCCCAGCCGGGCCGCCAGTGCACCTTCGGGCAGGATCGAACGAATCAGCTCGCTCAACGCCACCAGCAGGCGGTCGCCCGCCGTGTGGCCGTACAGGTCATTGACCGGTTTGAAGTGGTCGATATCGATCAGCAGCAAGGCCCCCGGCCGGGCGCTCGAGACCCCGGCCAAAAGACGCGCCGCCCGTATTTCCAGGGCGCGGCGGTTGTACAGGGCGGTCAACGGGTCACGTTCGGCCAGCCGGGCGATTTGCTTCTCGCGGCGGTAGCGCTCGGTGCCGGTCATCGACAGGGCGATCAGCATGATCGCCATCGCGCCTTCGACCAGGGAAATCTGGATGATCTCGCCGCGCAAGGCGGCAAGGTCAATCAGTGTGCCGGGAACGACGGCCGTGATCGCCTTGGCGATATAGAACAGGCCATGGACCAGCATCACATAACGCAACTGCACCGCTCCGACGCTGAGCGACTTGCCGTGAGGGCGCAGCAGAAAACTGGCCCGCAGCGACAGCAGCGCGATCAAAAGCGAGTTGGCCACCAGCATGACCTTCGACCACGACGGCTCGTCCGGCAACAACAGCAGTGCCAGCCAGGCGACGACAATCAGCGACCAGGCCCGCGAGAGCCGGACCTGGGTGAAGCGCGCAACCCCCAACAGGAAAAAGCCGTGGGCAAGCACCAGCAGCCCATTGGCGAACCAGACCCCGATCAGCAAAAAGCCGGACATGCGCAGCAAGGCGAGTGTCGAGCCCACGGTGATCGTTGCAAAGCCTGCGCTCCAGAGCAGTAGCGAGGACTCGCGAATACTGCGCCACTCGACCGCCAGATAAAGCGCGGCGGCGGCCGCGAGGGCGGTCGAGATGGTCAACATTGTCGGAGGGTCGAGCGCCATAGCCTTGTTGCCTGTTCGATTTCGGTGAAAAGGCAGGATTGTAAGCGTTTGCGAGGATTTGCCCAGTGGTCACGGCTTGCCCATCGCGCTGATGCCGGCTGGCGCAGGTGTTTTTATCGACCATGATTATGACCATGGATCGCATCCTGGAAACAGGGAGCGATAGGGGCGGTGGAGATTTCGGTCGACATCGTCAGGCTGGCGCAAGACCCCAGGCACGAGCAAAGGAATACCCCAACATGCCCACCCCGGTATCGCGACCTCAACACTCGCAGCAGTCAGTTGCGTCCGGCATGGCTGGCGGCATTTTCCTGCTGACAGTGTGGCTTTGCTTCCCCTTCGCCCCGGCCCATGCAGGCCTCAAGGAAGGCATAGAGGCTTACAACACCGACCACTACCCAGAAGCATTCGAGCAATTGTTGCCCCTGGCCGGGCAGGGGAATGCGACGGCGCAGCGCTACATCGGCGACATGTACCGCTACGGCTCGGGCACCCCGGCGAACATTCAGGAGGCGCTGAAATGGCTGGGCAAGGCCGCGCAGCAGGGTAATGCACAGGCCCAGACCGACCTTGGCCTGCTACAGACAGGGTTGTCTTCCGACACCAGCACGCCGTTGCTGGACAAGAAACAAGGCGTGAAGTGGCTGGGCAAAGCCGCGCAAGCCGGCGATGCAAAGGCTCAGTACGCCCTGGGTTTGATTTACCTGGGCGAAACGAAGGACACCAGCATCGCTGCGCTGGACAAAACGCGTGGCCTGGAACTTCTCGGTCAGTCGGCCCTGTCGGCCGATCCGGATTATCACGTGAAGGCCGCCTCGCTTCTGCGGGTCCTCTATTCGGACGCCAGTCAAAAAGGCATGTATGACTTCGACAAGGCACTGGGCTGGCTGGAAGTCGAGTTCGAACTGGCGGACACGCGCAAAGCCGCGCAGGCGGGCGACGCCAAGGCGGCGATGAAGCTGGCCTACGTCCTGTCGGAACATGGCTGGAGCCCGCATGACGTCAAACTGCAAAGTGAAATCATGAAGTGGTATGAAAAGGCCGTTGCCGGAGGCGTTTTGAATGGCAAGGCGGCCCAGGACTATGGCTGCCTGTTTATCTACGGCAATGGCGGTGTGCCCAAGGATTACGAAAAAGCCAGGCACTGGGTGGAAATCGGCAACGACGCCGCGGCATTGATAACCGCCGCCGAGTCCGGTGATCGCGAGGCCATGGTGAAACTGGGCGATATCTACGCCACGACCTGCCTGAAGGACTCGCAGGAAACGTTCGACAAGGCAACGGCACAAGCCAGGGTCTGGTATGAAAAAGCCGTTGTGCAGGGTGACACGGCCAAAGCCTGGGACCTTTACCAATTTGCGTCGACTCCCGAGGAAGAAAAGCACTGGGCACAAATTGCCGCCGGCATCACCACGGTGGATGGCAAGCCGATCAGCACTGACTACGGTGGTGACAAACTGTTTGAAAACCTGCCGCGTCGCGATATTCCATGGCAGCTGCGGCATGCGCCCGGAACGGCTTATCTCACCTTGCATCCCGTCAGTGTCCACGCCAAACCTGACTCTGCCTCCCCGGTAGGCGCCGAAATCGGCAGGTTCCACCAGGTTTACGCAAGACCTTCGGACACGCCGGGATGGTTGGCCATCATCGCTGCCAGCCGGGGACAATACCCCGATACTTTCCAGTACCTGAGCCCAAGTACGGTCGAGAACGGCCGATTCGTACCGCGCAGGAGCATGAACAGACAATCCTTCGACCCTTATGTCGGGTATGTACCGGCGCAACTGTTGGGCAGTCTGGATGAGGCGCTCACGCCCATGCCATTGCCCACCCAAGGGCTGGTACCCGTACCGGCCTATTGGGCCCCGATCGGCATCGACGAAGACCGGCGCTTTGTCACGGACTTCAGTCGGCATCCCTATGACGCACTGGTGCGTGTGGCTTCCCGCAAGGGCAGTTGCTCCGGCGCGATCGTGTTGCAGCCCACTGTGGTGGTGACATCAGGGCATTGCTTCAAGACGGACAAGGATGAAGTGCTGGTGATTATCGAACGCGGCCCGAGCCAGATCGAGAAGGTCCCGGCGCGGATCGTGCGGCGCGTCCAGAATGAGCGCAGCTACCAGGACTGGGCGGTGCTGCGGCTTGAACACGCGCCACAATCACCGGTCACACCGCTCAAATTCGCGGACAGCGTCGACTGGTCACGCACCACCCGCTTTGACGGCGTGGTGGCAGGCTATCCCGGTGATCTGATGCAAAGCGTTTCAAAGAAAACACTCGGATTCGAGGCGCCATCCATCAGCCAGTGTGTGGTTGACGTGGCCCGCCATGACATCAATGGGGACGCGTTTCAGATCGAACATACGTGCAACCAGTGGTTTGGCGCATCCGGCGGTCCCTTCCTGGTGTGGAACCCCGAATCCAGGCAGTTTGAAATCCTGGCCTTGAACACCTTTCTGGCGCAGGGGTTCAGTGGCTACGAGTCCGAATTCAAGCAACTCTTCAACGAGAGTGTCTTCAAAAACCAGGCCGCCCTCGTACTGCGACAGTTCGACATGAAAAATACGCCCGCCTTGTTCGATGAGAAGAAACAGGACTTCGAAACGGTCCCCGGACTGGCCAGCGTGTTCGGTGCCTATCAGAACTGGACGACCAGCCTGGTCAGTGCAAAGGGCACCTTGAGTACGAAGATGATCGAGGTGGCGCGCGCCGAAGCCGGGCTCAAACCTGCACCCAGTCCTTTTCTGGACGATCCGAAGCGGCTTGGCTTCTGGTTGTCGAATGAGCATGAATGGAACAGCACACTGCCAACCACCATGGCCCGCGCGAACTGCGCCCAACAATGTGATGAAACGATCATCAAGCCCCATGGCTGGACCCTGCAGCTTGGGCAGAAAATCAATTGGGATGAGCTGGCCGGACGCGACGACACGCTGGCCAACAAAGCGGCAGGCTGGCTGGTCGTGGGCGGCGATCTGTTCTACATCGACAAGGACAGCTGGACGGTTACGGGTGTCGTGCGCCGTTTCCTGAACTTGAAGGAATATGGCAGTGCCTTCAACCGGCAATTCGAACTGTGGCAGCGCTACAAACACCTGCTCGACGAATACAGCGACGGCTTTGTGTGGAACGAGGAGGCCGGCTCCAAAGTCGTGCCAACCACGGAGTTGCGCAGTGAGAATTTTGGCGATGACACGCCAGAGCAGATTCCGGGAGGGGCCGTCATCAAGGCTGACGACCTGATGCGTGAATTGGCGTCCACGCGTCCCCCCTTTGTCGTTGCTTCGATTGGCGGCCCGTTGGGGTTGCCCGGCTCGACGGATCTGTCCTACTCATCCAGGGGGGGAAGCTACAGCGACGCGATCCAGCAACGCTTCGAGCAGGATCTGAGCAAACTGACCGGAAACGACAAGACCCGTGAGCTGGTGTTTTACTGTCATCACGCCAAATGCTGGCTGTCTTACAACAGCGCGCTCAGAGCCATAAAACTCGGCTACTCCAATGTGCGTTGGTTCCGTGGTGGACTCAACACCTGGGCCCTGTTGGGGCTACCGTTGGACTGGGTGCAGGGGAAGGAGGGCCAGGCATTGACCCGGTAACCTGTTCTCTCGATGCAGGGAGTGGATCAGTTCTCTGGAGAGTTGCTTGAGTCTTCACTGGTTTCAGCAGCCAGCTTCAACCGGTCAGCCTTGCTGATGTACTTGGGCTTGTTCTTCGGTGCCAGTTTGGCACTGGCCTTTTTCGCGTGCGCAGTGAGTAGCTGCTTTATCTTTTTACGACGATTCATGTGCTTCCACTCGACTTTCAAGTTCCTGAACGATTTCAGCCCGTATTGGGACCGCTCGCTGTTGTGCGTACAGCATGCTCAAGGGTACGACACTTTCCCGGTGAGCAGAACCGGTCGGAGCCAGCGGTGCGGCGATCCGACTTGCCGGCGAACACGGCCCAAAGATCGCCTTCGCCTGTAGGAGCCAGGCTTGCCGGCGAAGACGGCCCAAAGATCGCGAACGTCTGTAGGAGCCACGCTTGCCGACGAAGGCGGCTGAAGATCGCGTACGTCTGTAGGAGCCACTCTTGCCGGCGAAGACGGCCTGAAGATCGCGAACGTCTGTAGGAGCCAGGCTTGCCGGCGAAGACGGCCTGAAGATCGCGAACGTCTGTAGGAGCCAGGCTTGCCGGCGAAAGCGTCCTGAAGATCGCGTACGTCTGTAGGAGCCAGGCTTGCCGGCGAAGGCGTCCTGAAGATCGCGTACGTCTGTAGGAGCCAGGCTTGCCGGCGAAGACGGCCTGGAGATCGCGTTCGCCGGCAAGCCTGGCTCCTACAATGAAGGCGGCCTGGAGATCGCGTTCGCCGGCAAGCCTGGCTCCTACAAGGGAGACGGCCTGAAGATCGCCTTCGCCGGCAAGCCTGGCTCCTACAATGAAGGCGGCCTGAAGATCGCGTTCGCCGGCAAGCCTGGCTCCTACAACGAAGGCGGCCTGAAGATCGCCTTCGCTGGCAAGCCTGGCTCCTACAAGGGAGGCGGCCTGAAGATCGCCTTCGCCGGCAAGTCGGGTCGCCGCACCGCTGGCTCCTACAGGTGGTGGGACGCAGTCGCTATGGCAGCAGCCGGGCTTTCACGGTGTCCAGGCCCGGCTTGCCGTCCCAGGTGGTCACGCCGGCCAGCCAGCCTTCGAGCACCTTGGGGTTTTGTTTGATCCAGGCTCTGGCGGCCGCTTCGGGTTCCATCTTGTCGTCGAGGATCGAGCCCATGATGTGGTTCTCCATCGGCAGGGAGAAGCTCATGTTTTTCAGCAGTTGACCCACATTCTCACATTCATTGACGTAACCCTTGCGCGTACTCGTATAGACCGTGGCCCGTCCGAAATTGGGGCCGAAGAAGGCATCGCCCCCTGTCAGGTATTGCATCTTGATCCGGGTATTCATCGGGTGCGGTTCCCAGCCCAGGAACACGATGGCGGATTTGCGCCGCTGTGCCCGTTCCACCTGGGACAGCATGCCCGATTCGCTGGAGGCCACCACGCTGAAACCGGCGTCCTTCAAACCGAACGCATTTTCGTCGATGGCCTTGATCACCGCGTTGTTGCCACCATCGCCGGCTTCCAGGCCATAGATTTTGCCGCCCAGCTCATCCTTGAACTTCACGATATCGGAGAAATCCTTCAGGCCGCGATCCCATAGCTCCTGCGGCACGGCCAGCGTGTACTTGGCGTTTTCCAGATTGACGCGCACCGTATCGATGGTTCCCGCTTCCCGATAGGACTTCAGGTCCGGCTCCATGGTGGGAATCCAGGTGCCGAGGAACACATCCAGGTTCTTGCCTTCGGCCAGTGCCTTGTAGGTGAGGGGAACACCGAGCAAGGTCACTTTGGTCTGGTAATCCAGGCTCTTCAAAATGGTTGTAGCCAGTGCCGTGGTGCTTTGAATATCGGTCCAGCCGGGGTCGGAAAGTTTGACCAGCCGACACTGTTCTGGCTCGGCTGCATAAGTGGAGAGTGATGTTGCGAGGCAAAACAACATTGACATGGGAAGCGAAGCTTTCATGGCGCGAGTTCCTCGGGAATGTCGACAATTGAATCGGCAGTTATTGTTTTTACATCGACGGCACTGTTTTCTTACTTACGGATTTCTATCTTTCGGCTACACCACTGCGGACGCGCCAATCCCTGGTGCAGGTTGTACAAATCACTCACCTGTTGTTCTGTCTGCGCCGCAAAGGGCGCAGACCGTCCCGTGTTCTGGTCAATGTTCATCAACAGCTGTTCGCTGGCCGCCAGCAGCTGCGAAGTGCCGGGGCGGTAGAGGTGGTGCACGATGTGCAGGCGTTTGTAGTCGCTGTCGACTAACTGGGTATGCACCTGAACGACATCATTGAGTTTGGCTTCAAGCAAGTAATTGATATGCGCTTCAAGTGTGTAAAGCGTATGTCCGGTAATACCCCGGTTTTTTTCATCCAGACCGATCTTGTCCATCAACGCATCGGTGGCATAGCTGAATAACAGGAAATAAAACGCGTCCCGCAAATGGCCGTTGTAATCGATCCAGTCTTCAATAATCGGTGTTTCAAACGTCATCAATAAGTTGTTCACGGTTTTCACCCTCGGGATAAGCGCAATCCGGCGCCAGCAATACAGCGTCAGAGATCCAGTTCGAGTGTTGGCGAGATGGCACGGGAAACGCAGATCATCATTGAGCAGTTTTTCTTTCTTTCCGCGTCTGAAAGCACACTGTCCCGGTGATCGGGCGTACCCGCCAGCACACGGGTTTCGCAGGATGCACAGGTGCCTTCGCGGCAGGAGTTTTCGACCTGGATACCCTGAAGCTCCAACACCTCGAGGATTGATCGATCGGCGGGCACGTCGAAGGTTTTTCCGCTCCTGGCCAGTTTGATCGAGAAGGTTTGCGTACTGGCCGGCGTGGCAGGTGCCTTGGGGGTAAACCACTCGAAATGCACCTGCTCCGATGCAAACGATCGTGCGGCGGCTTCCACGGCGAGCATCAACGGCGTTGGGCCGCAGGTGTAGAAGTGACTGTCCGGCGATTGCCGGTCAACGGCACTGGCCACATCGAACAAGCCGCCGGCTTCGTCGTCGGCGTGCAAGGTCACCTTGTCGCCATAGGCGGCCAGCTCTTCAAGAAACGCGGCGCGCTGACGATTGCGCACCAGGTAAAACAGATGCCAGGGACGCCGGTTGGCTTCGCACCACTTGATCATCGACAGGATCGGCGTGATGCCGATGCCACCGGCAAAGAACACATGGCGTGCGGCATCCTCGGCGAGCGCAAAGTTGTTGCGCGGTGCCGTGACGGTGATCAGGTCGCCAACCCGCAGCGATTGATGGACGTGGCGCGAGCCGCCCCTGCTGGTGGGCGATAGACCGACACCCACGCGATAGCAGTCCCGATCCCGAGCGTCGTTGCACAGGGAGTACTGGCGAACAATGCCTTCGCCCAGGTGCAGTTCTATGTGTGCGCCGGGCGTGAAGACCGGCAGTTCGCCACCGCAAGGTGCGCGCAGTTCGACGACCATCGCGCCTTTGGCTTCAGCCGCGAGGTCGACGACACGCAGAGTGAGATGATCGGCTGACATAAATACCTCGTTTGACCCGGGGTCGACAAAAGACGGGCGTGCTGCCCAAGGGGAGTCAAGGACGCATGGACCTGCGCGTCCTTTCTCCATGGCGATGCGTGATGGTCAGGCCCGACGCAAGTTCGCGGTCGTCTTGAGCATCGCGGTAATCAGCGCGTCGCGAGTGTTCGACAGTTCAGCTTGAGTTCCCCCTTGCGCGGCCTCGTTCACGCCATCGACGAGCAGGGCGGCGGTCTGGGCATCGAGTCGCGGGTTGCCCAGGTCATCCCACCAGCGGTGGAAGCTTTCGGTGTATTTCTCGCAGAACGATTCCAGCCCACCGGGGCCGCCGCCGAGGTTGAACAGCATCGTCGGCCCCATGGCCGCCCAACGCAGTCCGGGGCCGGCCCAGACGGCGGTATCGACGTCCTTGACGCTGGCGGCGCCGATCTTCACCAGGTGAATGGCTTCACGCCACAACGCCGCCTGCAGCCGGTTGGCGACGTGCCCCGGCACTTCGCGGTTGACGCGGATGGTCACTTTGCCCACCAGGTCGTAGAACTGTTCCGCCCGTTCGATGACGCCGTCGGCGGTTTTGTCGTTGACCATCAATTCCACCAGCGGGATGAGGTGCGGCGGATTGAACGGGTGCCCCAGAATGAACCGCGAAGGGTCTTTCCAGCCGGCCTGCATTTCGCTCAGGGGCAGGCCCGAGGCGGAGGAGGCGACGATGGCGCCGGCCTTGAGCTGCGGCTCTATCTCTGCATACAAGGCATGCTTGAGGTGCAGGCGCTCGGGGACGCTTTCCTGGATGAAGTCGGCAGACTTCACCGCCTGCGCCGCGGTGGCATGAAAGCTGAGTTCGCCCGGCGCACCGGCCTTCACCAGACCCAGTTCGGTCAGGGTCGGCCAGGCGTTTTTCACATAGTCGCGCACGAAGGTTTCCATGCCCTCGGCAGGGTCGAACACCGCGACATCTCGACCGGAGGCCAGGAACAGTGCCGCCCAGCTCGCCCCGATTACGCCGGCACCCAGCACGGCAACGTTTTGGAAATCGCTCATCAGAAAAACCTCGGTTGAAGTGGAGAAGCGGTGGTCAGGCCACCATCGACCACGAAGCATTGGCCCGTGACGAATCCGGCCTGCGCGGATGCGAGCCAGGCCACCATGTTTGCAACATCCTCCGGCTGGCCGAATCGGCCCGCCGCGTGACGGGCCAGGGCGTCGGCCTTGGCCCGCGAAGGGTCTTTCGCCAGTGCGAAGCCGTCTTCGGCCATGGCCGTCATGATCCAGCCGGGGCACACGGCGTTGCAGCGCACCCGTGGCCCGTGATCGACGGCAATGGAGCGTGTCAGGCCATGCACGAAGGCTTTCGAGGCGTTGTAGACGGCCATCGAAGGATCGGCGTTGAGGCCGGAAATCGAGCCGATGTTGACGATGACGCCGCCGCTGTCTTGCATGCCCGGCAGCACCGCCCGGCACAGGTTGAAGGTGCCCCGGGCATTGATCCCCATGACGAGGTCCCAGTCGTCATCGCCAGTGTCGATGACGGTTTTCTCTACCTGCACACCGGCGTTGTTGACCAGTACCGTCGGTGCGCCAAACAGTTCATGGGCCTGCGCGACAATCCGCTGTGCGTCGCAGGCTTTGGAGACGTCCGCCTGGACCCAGGCAACCTGCGCATCCAGATCATCGGGGCGAGCACCACGGCCGCAGGTCAGCACCCGGGCGCCTTGCGCGACAAACCGCTCGACGATGGCGCGACCGATGCCCCGGCTGCCCCCTGTGACAATGACAATGTCCTGATTCATGACCATCACCCGTGAGCGAACATGACGTGACGGATCGAGGTGTAGGCATCGAGTGCATACACCGACATGTCGCAACCGTGGCCCGAGCCCTTCATCGCCGCCCAGGGCATCTCCGGCGTGGCCACGCCGTGGGTGTTGACCCAGGTGAAGCCGTAGCGCAGGCGGCTGGTATCGGCCATCGCCCGGCCGTTGTCGCGTGTCCATACCGAAGAGGCCAGGCCGTATCGGCCGACGTTGGCGATGGCGACCGGATCTTCGTCGTGCCTGAAGCGCGACACGCTGATGACCGGACCGAACATCTCGCTGGTGGCGATTTCGGCATGGTTATCGACGTCCGCCACCACGGTGGGCGAGTAGAAAAAGCCCGGCCCGGCGCCCATGGTTCCACCGGTGACGACTTCGCAGGCACCGCGTGCACGTTCGACGAAACCGGCCACCCGCAGGCGGTGTTCGGCCGTGACCAACGGGCCCATTTCCGTGCCGGCGGCTCGGGGGGCGCCGGTGCGAATTTCCGATACCGCAAGTGCCAGTTCCGCGACGACACGGTCATAGATCCTGTCGGCAACGATGAGCCGGCACGGCTGTGCGCAATCCTGGCCGGCATTGAAAAACGCGACGCTGCGCACGGTCGCGATCAGTTTGTCGATATCGGCGTCTTCATGAACGATCACCGGCGCCTTGCCACCCAGTTCCAGATGAACCTGACGCAGCTCGACAGAAGCAGCCTGCATCGCGGCTTTGCCGGTGGCGGGCGAACCGGTGATGCTGATGCCTTCAATCCCCGCAGCATTGATAAGACGATCACCGACGTTGCTCCCGCGACCATGGATGACATTGATGACGCCTTTGGGCACCACGTCCTGCAGCAACTGCGCCAGGCGCAAGGTCGACAGGGGGGTGATTTCGGAGGGCTTGAGCACCACGGTGCAGCCTGCGGCCAAGGGCGCGGCCAGCTTCCAGGCGGCCATCATCAACGGGTAGTTCCACGGGGCAATGGCGGCCACCGGTCCGAGCGGGTCGCGGCGAATGAGGCTGGTGTGATGCTCGACATACTCACCCGCCGCCGAGCCTGTCAGGGTCCGCGCGGCGCCGGCGAAGAAACGCAAGGTGTCGATGGTCAGCGGCATTTCGTCATGCAATGCCGATGGCCAGGGTTTGCCGACGTTCGCGCTTTCCAGTGCCGCCAGTTCCTCGGCATTCGATTCGACGACCTGTGCGATATCCAGCAGCAACGCCGAGCGACTGGCCGGTGTGGTTCTGGAGTAAGTGGCGAAGGCTTCCTGCGCAGCCCTCACGGCGGCATCGACTTGCTCGTCGCTTGCCTGGCGAACCTGGGTGATTTGCGCGCCCGTAGCCGGGTCGACAATGTTCAGGGCGTCACCTTCGCCCACGGCGAGTTCGCCATTGATCAGCAATTTTGTTTGCATGGTGTTCTCCGGCAGGTCAGAACGCGACGTTGTCGCCACCCTTGAGGCCCAGGCGGGCTCGGGCTTCGGCGGGCGTCGCCACCGTCAGGCCCAGGTTCTCGACGATCGAACGGATCTTGCGAACCTGTTCGGCGTTGCTTTTCGCCTTCTCGCCCGGGCCGATATAGAGGCTGTCTTCGAGTCCCACGCGCAGGTTCCCGCCGAGCAGGGCCGCCTGCGTGGCGAATTGCATCTGGTTCTTGCCGGCGGCGAGGACCGACCACTCGTAGTCATGGCCGAAGAGCTTCTGGGCAATGGTGTGCATGTGCATCATGTTGTCCAGATCCGCGCCGACACCGCCGAGGACGCCGAACACCATCTGCACGAAGAAGGGTGGTTTGATCCAGCCCTGATCGATCACCCACGCCAGGTTGTAGAGGTGCCCCAGGTCGTAGCACTCGAACTCGAATTTCGTGCCGTGGCCTTCGCCCAGTTCTTTGACGACATATTCGATGTCGGTAAAGGTGTTGCGGAAGATGAAGTCGCGGGTACTGTCGAGAAAGGCCGGCTCCCAGTCGTGAAGCCATTGGGTGTGCTTGCCCTTCATCGGGAAGATGCCGAAGTTCATCGAACCGACGTTCAACGACGCCATTTCCGGGCTGACACTCACCGCCGCGCGCAGCCGCTCCTCGCGGGTCATGCCCAGGCCGCCGCCCGTCGACACGTTGAGCACCGCATCGGTGCGCTGTTTGATTTGCGGCATGAACTCGCGGAACAGTTCCGGCCGCGGATCGGGCTTGCCGGTTTCCGGATGACGGGCGTGCAGGTGAATGATCGAGGCACCGGCTTCGGCGGCTTCAATCGACGACTGGGCGATCTCGTCCGGCGTGATCGGCAGGTACTGCGACATGGTCGGGGTGTGGACGCCGCCGGTGGTCGCGCAAGTGATGATGACGGATTTAGGCATGACGAATTCTCACAGTTTCATTTGTTGGACTTGAGCGGTCAGGCCGCCGTCGAGGACCCAGAGCTGCCCACTGGCATATCGGGCTTCATCCGAGGCGAGCCAATTGACCAGGTTGGCCACGTCGTCCGGGGTGCCGTAACGGCGCGTCGGGTGCACATCGCGCACGGCGGCCTCGAGGCTGTCGATATCGCCATGGTCGCGAAAGAAGCCGCGCAGCATGGGCGTGTCGATGTAGCCGGGGCAGACCGCGTTGACACGGATGCCTTCGGGGCCATGGTCACAGGCCATGGCGCGGGTCAGTGCGTGCACCGCGCCTTTGCTGGCGCAGTACGCCGCCAGGCCCGGGTCGGCGATAAACCCGTCGTAGGAGCCGAAGTTGATGATGCTGGCCGACCCGCTCTGGCGCAGGAGGGGCAGGGCGTATTTCGACACCAGGAACGTGCCCGTGACATTGACGGCGAAGACGCGGTTCCATTGCTCCAGCGTGGTTTGCTCGATGGTCTTTTCGATCTCGATGCCGGCCGCGTTCACCAGGATATCGAGCTGTCCGCATTGCGCCCTGACGGTCTCCATGGCCGCCTGTGCGGCGTGCTCGGAAGTGACGTCCAGTTTGATGAACGTCGCATCGGGCAACGCATTGGCGTCACTCAGGTCAGCGGCGAATACGCTCGCCCCCTCTTTCAGGAATCGGGCGCAGATGGCCCGGCCGATGCCACCGAGACCGCCGGTGACCAGTGCGGTTTTGCCGGCCAGCTTCATGGCTTCACTCCTTGTCCATAAGCGTCGAGCACAAGGCCGTGGAAGTGATGCAGGGCATGCTCGGACTTACCGGAGCCCTTGGGGTCGGTGACGATGCGACCTTGCTCGAACGCAGGCGTCTTCATGCCGCGCTGAACGTTCTCGACCAGCGAAATGTCTTCGACTTGCAGCACTTCATCGAGGTAGCGGATGGCCTCGCGTTCCATCTCGTCGGGCTCGGGTGTTTCGAGGAAAAAGTCGTAGGTTTCCAACGTCAGGTCGGGGCCGACAGGGATGATGTGCAGCACGATCATCGAACTGCGACCGGGGTAGCGCATCAGGCAGGTGTTGGGCCACAGCCACCAGACGGCATGGGTGCGCACCTTGGCCTTCGAGGTGTCGTAGGCGGTGTTGTGGCCGTTCCCGGCTTCGGCCATGTGGCTGGAGTAAATGCCGTGGGTATCGACCTTGTAGGTGTTCATGTCCACCAGCGTGCAGAAGTCCTTGTGCGCGGTCGGGCAGTGGTAGCACTCCAGGAAGTTGTCGACGACGTTCTTCCAGTTGGACTTGATTTCATAGGTCAGGCGGTGACCGAACGTCAGGCCGTCGATGTCCGGCGCCCACTGGAGGATTTCCTTTTTCAGCTCACCCGATTGTTCGCTCAGGGGGCGGGCTGCCGGGTCCAGGTTCACATAAATGAAGCCGCAGAATTCTTCGACCTGGATGGGGCTCAGGTGGATTTCACTTTTGTCGAAGTCCTTCAACCCACCCACGTGAGGCGCGGCGGCAAGCTGGCCGTTCAAGCCGTAGCACCAGGAGTGATACGGGCAGATGATGCGATTGACCTTGCCTTCGCCGCTCAGCACAGGGTGGGCGCGGTGTTTGCAAACGTTGTAGAACGCCCTGAGCACGCCGTCATGGTCGCGAACCACCGCCACCGGATTGCCGGCGATCTCGGTGGTGGTGTAGGTGCCGGGCTCGCGGACTTTTTCCACATGGCAAACCCATTGCCAGGATTTGGCGATGATTTGCTGCTCATCGAGCTTGAACCATTGAGGGTCGACATAGGCCTCTGCGCGCAGCGACTGAGAGACCAGCGGGTCGGGGTGATAGCCTCTGGAGATTTGCTCAAGCTGTTGTTTTGTTATTGCTTCAGACATGTCAGCGGCCCTCGATAATCAGCGGTGTTGAAGGGGTGTCCTTCATTTCGTGATTCGATATTGGTGCCTGGACGGGTCGTGAAATGTTCAAAAATGGACGCGGATTAGCCTTTTCTGGCCGCTGTCGTTATTGGACATGGAAGATCGAAAATCGACATGCCGCGATCCATATCCACATCCGTAGGGGCCGGCAAGCCTGGCTCCTACAGGGAAGACATATTCAAGGACGCCTTCGCCGGCAAGCCTGGCTCCTACAGCGAAGACATATTCAAGGACGCCTTCGCCGGCAAGCCTGGCTCCTACAGAGAAGACATATTCGGGGACGCCTTCGCCGGCAAACCTGGCTCCTACAACGAAGACATATTCGGGGACGCCTTCGCCGGCAAGCCTGGCTCCTACAACGAAGACATATTCGGGGACGCCTTCGTCGGCAAGCCTGGCTCCTACAGCGAAGGCGTATTCAAGGACGCTTTCGCCGGCAAGCCTGGCTCCTACAAAAGATCGGGAGCGGGCGTTGGATCAGGGCGTGACCTGGTGCATGGGCCAGGCGCGGAAGTCGAAGGGGATGCGTCCTTCGAGGCGGTCGCGGCGGGGTGTCAGGCCGAAGCGCAGGCGATAGGCCCGGCTGAAATGCGACTGATTGGCAAAGCCGGAGGCGATGGCGATTTCCGTGAGTGACAGCCCGGTCTGGGTCACCAGGCCCCGAGCGCGATCCAGGCGGATATCGCGGTAGTAAGTGGCCGGGCTTTTATGGACGATCTGGCTGAAGAGCCGGTCGAGCTGGCGCTGCGAAATGCCGATCCGCTGGCAGATGTCGGGAATGTTCACCGCTTCCTCAAGATGTTCTTCCATGATCTTGATCGCTTGCTTGACCACGTCGGGCACCGTGCTGCCCAGTGGCTGGGGGGCATCGGGATTCTGCTGGGTCCCATGGGGCCGCAAGCTTTGATGGAACAGATAGCGGGCCGTCTCGTTGGTCAAGGTGTCGCCATGCAGGTTGCGAATGATGTGCAAGGCAAAATCCGCCGATGCGCCACCGCCGCAGCAGGTGATTCGCTTGTCGTCGAACACGAACATGTCCTCACGGATATCAGTGTCCGGGTACAGCTCGCGCAAGGCATCGATGTGTTCGTAGTGACCGGTGGCGCGCTTGCCTTTGAGCAAACCCGCTTCCGCGAGGATGAACGTGCCGGTGTCCAGCGCGCCCAGGGTGCTGCCCGCTCTTGCCCAACTGCGCAGCGCCGCATGAAGGGCAGGGCTGTTCTGCGATTCAGGCGCCCAGCTCGACGAAACCACGACAAGGTCCCTCGGCGTGTTTTGATAATCCGCCAATGCCTTCGTCTGAACGCTCATGCCATTGCTGGCGACAATGGCGCCACCGCTGGTGGATACAATGTCCCACTGGAAGCGAGCATGCCCGCTGAGGTAATTCGCCACGCGAAAAGGGTCGATGAACGCGGTGGTCGCGGCCAGGTTGTAGTGCGGGCAAACGATGATCAGCAGTGTGAAGGGCATGTCTGAAGGTATTCGCCTGGTTTGCTGCGGATAAGGGCAAGCACTGTTCTCAGCGCTTGCTGAACGCCAGTCGGGCGGCGAACAGCACAAAGATCATTCCGGTTGTCCGGTCCAGCCAGCGGATGACGCTTTCGCGGCGCAAAAAGCCGGCCAGTGGTCGGGTCGCGCCGATCAGCAGCGAAGACCAGATCAAACCGAGCAGTACATGAATGCTGACCAGACCGAATGTCCAGGCGATCAACGGCTGGCCCTGGGGAATGAACTGAGGGAGAAAGGAGACATAGAAAATGCCGACCTTGGGATTGAGGACATTACCCGTCATGCCCTTCAGGAACCAGTTTGCCGCCGGCCTGGCATCCGGTTCCGGGGCCGATAGCGCGCTGCGTGGACGCAACAACATGTTCAGGCCAAGCCAGGCCAGGTAGGCGGCACCGCAGTATTTCAGGAGATCGTATGCCAGCTCCGATACGGCAATCAGGGCGCCCAGGCCGAAGGCCACGGCGGCGCCCCACAGCAGGCAGCCGGCATTGATGCCCAGCGCAGCGCGAAACGCCTGTTGCCGACCTTCCACCGTCGCGGTTCGCAGGACCAGGGCGGTGTCGAGCCCCGGCGTGAGGGTCAGCAAGGTGGCGGCGAGGGTGAAGGCGAGCAGATTGTCGGCGATGGACATAGTCTGTGGCGGCTGCGAAGTGAAGGTTCGCGCACGTTAACATGCCGGGGCGGTTGCCGAAACGCCGGGAGCCGCCCCTTTCCATCGCCGCTATGACAGGCGCGATTCGGGTGTCACGCTGCCCAGGTGCCGGGTCGCAGCTCCAATGCGCGAAAACGCCAGCCCGGCAAAAAGCACCACGCTGCCGCCAACGAGGAGGGAGGCGACAGCGATCAGCGGCTCGACCGACGGGTAGCCCTTGAGGCGCAGTGTCAGTGCGCCAAGCAGCAGCGGGACACCGGCGTTGTATGTCCAGAACTGTGCCGTGGCGACACGTCCTTCGTTTATGGCGGGGTGCAGTGTGCCTATGAGTCCGAACAGTGCCATCGAGACCCAGCCCAACAGGTTCAGGTGGGCATGGACGGCGAAGAGCGAGTGATCGCCCGAGGCGCCCATCGCCACGCCCAGCCATACGCCAATGGCAAAGTAGACGGCAGCGAGCCGAAACCAGGTCCGCGAACGGGAATTGTGATTCATGGCATTCACCTCATGCGCCCTGGGGCGCGCTCAGTTGCAGATATCAATCGAAGTCCTGACGTACACGGAGCCGGTTGTGCCGTGTTCATCAGCGGCAGTCACTTGCTGGTTGGTGTTTCAGTGTCTATTGTGAGACTCATGTCTCATTACAAGACAGAGTATCGTTGTTTCATGTCCAGTCCGAAGTCAAGCCCGTCGGTCGGCGACGGCGAATCACAAGGCCGCATCAACCAGCGGCTGCGCACGCGCCAGGCCCTGATCGAGGCCGCCGCTGCGTTGCGCGAAGAGGGCCTCAATCCGACGGTTGCGCAGGTGGCCGAGCGCGCCATGGTGTCGCGCGCTACGGCGTATCGCTATTTCCCCTCACCTGAAGCGTTGATCAGCGAGACCGCGACCGAGCGTGACATGCAACCGCTGGAGCAGATCTGGCGGTCGGGAGACGATCCGGTCAAGGGCATCGGGTTGGCGGCCAGGACATTGAACAGGCTGCTGATCGATGACGAGATCGGCCTGCACATGATGGAGCGCTCGTTCATGACGGTGTGGCTCGACAGCGAGTCGCACGAGGCGCCCCTGCGACCGGGCCGGCGCATGAGTTACATCGAACCGATAGTCGACTCGCTCAAGGACCAGCTCACGCCACGGGCGCGCAAGCGCCTGAAGCAGGCACTGTCGGTCGTCATCGGCACCGAGGCGCTGATCGCCGTGCGCGATATCAGCGGCGCGAGTGTCGAAGAATCACTCGATGCCACTGCCTGGGCCGCCCAGGCACTGGTTCGCCAGGCGCTGGCGGAGGCTGGGCAGGCGCGGCGAAAGCGCGGTACTTAAAGGGGGAGGGGGCCGGTCCCGGTCCTTTCGTCCGGATCGGCAAACAGGCAGTCATATTGATTCCGGGATCGTGAGTGGAGCGATTCATTGCCGACTATCCTGAATCCAGGTCAGGTTTGCACCGTGCAACGCCGGTTCCCGGACGTTGTATCAGCCGATGGGAAACCGGTATGAAAGACCCGCAAGAAAAAGCCGAATCCAGCGAGGATCTATCGCAAATGGTGATAGGGCAAGGGCCCTGCACCTGGCTGTTGCTGCTCCTGTTGGGCTTGATCCTGCTGTTTCCCGTTCTTGAAGAGGGCGTGTTCGCTCGCACGTTGCTCGGCGTTCTGTTTTCAACGGTACTGCTGGTGGGCGCTTTCGCCACCCGGCAGACCCGGCGGGGGTTCATTTTCAGACTGGGCCTGGCATTGCTGGGAGTCGGCTTTCAATGGGCGGCATTGTGGACGGCAAGCGTCGCGATACTCGACCTTGCCGGGATCTTTTACGCGGCGTCCCTGGCCGTCTCGTTCAGCGGCGTGCTTCGCTATATTCTCAAGCGCGGGCCCATTACGACCGACAAGCTGCATGGCGCGCTTGCGGGCTACATCATGCTGGCCTTCGTCTGGGCCTTCATCTATGCCCTGGTCGAGGAATCCAGCGCCGGCTCATTCGGCCCCGGCCCACTCGACTTCGTGCAACCGGGCACGTTTTTCAAACTGATCTATTTCAGCTTCACGACGCTCACGACCACCGGGTACGGTGATCTCATCCCATTGACCAACCACGCCCGCTCACTGGTGATGGTCGAAGAGTTTTCAGGTGTCTTCTACGTCGGCGTCGTGATCGCGCGGCTGGCAGGCCTCTATCCCTCCAGCCAGACCCAGTGACCGTCGATTGACCGAACCCTCTGCCCGCCTGAAAGCCAGATCACTCAGGTTGTTGCGCAACGCCACTGCTCGTGCAACTCGCTCGGACTGATCGCGTACCAGCGGCGAAAGGCGCGACTGAAGTTCGAGACTTCGCGATACCCCAGTTGCTCGGCCACCTCGCTGATCGACAGCTCACCGGTTTGAAGCAGATCGTGCGCCACGTATCGGCGTTGTGTTTCCACGATGGCATTGAATGTCCAGCCTTCGCGTTGCAGGGTGCGATGCAAGGTGCGCGAGGTCAGGTGCAACTGCTCGGCCATCTGTTCCAGGCCCGGTGGGTGCGCAAGGTCGGCCAGTACGGCATTGGCCACGGCTTCAAGCACAGACTCGCGGCGAGTTTGCACCGCGTAATCCTTCAAGGCGGCTTCCAGCGCCTTGCAAATGGCCGGGCTGCCGAAAGGCCGCTTCTCGCGCAGGGCCGCCATGTCGAGCACCACCTCATCGCGCGCCGCGGCGAACTGCACTTCGCCGGCGGCGAGCTTCAGCCAGGGTTGCGGATCGGCTGGCCGGGCACGGCGAAAGCGGATTTCGCGTACCGCATTGGTCGTGCCCGGCAAGCCCTTGAGGTGCTGGATTTGCAGGGCGCCCCAGAAATCCAGTTCTTCCTCCGCCGGCTGCAGGGCATGGCAGGGCAGCAGGGCGACGTGCAGCCGTCCGTCCCTTTCCTGCGCGTGCAGTGACAGGTGCCCGGCCCAAAGCGGCCAGTAACGCGCGAGCATTTCCAGCGACTGCATGCGGCTGGGCATCAACTGCATGAGATAGGCCAACCCCAGCATCTGCCCCGGATCGTTCTGGCGCGCCGCCGCCAGGCCGATGGCCGGATCGTCGCTGAGGGTGCGTGCCACCTCCCAGAACCGCCGCGCCAGAAACGCCGGCAGACGCAAATGGGGCTGGCGCAGGCTGGCCAGGTTCACCCCCCAATCGCTCTGCAGGCGCTGCATGTCCACGCCACGCGCCTCCAGCTCCTGCACCCCCGAGTTGATGATGCAGACACATAACGACGGTCTATTTCGCTGCGCGGGAAAACGATTTGTCGGCCAATGATTAACGATTTCCAAGCAATCCCTCCCATCTTGCTCTACCGGCGGCGCAACCCTTTCGCGCCACCGGCGACGCGACATATTAAGGCTGAAATTGCCTACCGCCAGCACGATGCGCGTCGTTACGCACTCACCACTACAACAAAAACAGGTGAATCCGAGCATGAAGCAACTTGCACCATCGCGTACCTGCGCAACACGCATCAAACGCCTGCATCCGGGTTTTTCGGTCGCCGGTATCGCCCTGGCGACGCTGGCCTGTCCAATGGCCTATGCCACCAGTTGGCAAGTCAATGATGACTGGAGCCTGACCACCAACACCACGCTGAGCCTGGGCAGCAGTTGGGCCTTGCGCAACGCGGACCCCGATCAACTGACCGTCGCCGATGCCCGTTCAATCGGCAAGCGCGGCGAAGGCATTAACTATAGCGCCGACGACGGCAAGCTCAACTTCGACAAGGGCGACACCATCTCGCAAGTCTTCAAGGGACTCACCGAGTTCGACTTGAACGACGGCGGGCAGGGTGTCTTCGTGCGATTCAAGTACTGGTACGACCATGCCTACGAAACCGGCAATGGCGACTTCACCCGGTTCGACGACGATGGCTGGCAGGACCTGGCCAGGTTCAAGGGCTTCGAAGTCCTGGACCTGTATGCGTGGAAGAATTTCCAGCTCAACGATCATCAGCTCAATGTGAAGTTGGGCAAACAGGTGCTGTCGTGGGGCGAGGCGCTGTTTCTGCAGAACGACATCAACGCCATCAACCCCCTGGATGCCTCGGCCTTCAACCGTCCCGGCGTGGAACTCAAGGAAGGTCAATTGCCGGTCGAGATGCTGAGCTTCAGCTACGACCTGGCCGACACCCTGAGCCTGGAAGGCTTCTACCAGTACAACTTCCGCCCCTCGGTGCTGGATGGTTGCGGCACGTTCTTCTCGGTCAGCGACAACACCCAGGAAGGCTGCCAGTTCAACAAGGTCATTGTGAATCCGAACGGCAACCTGACCACCGCGCAGGCGATCGCCGCCCGGGCCTACGAGACGCGCGGCAGCACGGACTGGGCCAGGGACGGCGGCCAATATGGCCTGGCGTTGCGCAAGACCCTCGAGTCGCTCAACGATGCCGAACTGGGCCTGTACTACGCCAATTACCACAGTCGCACACCGTTCATTAACGGCACCGTGCGCACCGGTCTGGCTGCCGGAACGCTGCCGACCGGGACCTACAACACCGTCTACCCGGAAGACATCCGCCTGTTCGGCATCAGCCTGAGCGCCGTGGTGGGCACCACGGCCGTGTTCAGTGAGCTGAGTTATCGCCCCAACCAGCCACTAGCCTACAACGCTTCGGACGTGGTGGCCGTCATCGCCGGTGCCGGTGCCAGCACGCCGATCTTCGATGGCGTAGCACCGCCGCTGGGCAGCGAATTGCAGGGCTATAAGCGCAAGAAAGTCTGGCAGTACAGCCTGGGCGCCACGGACAACTTCAGCAACGTGCTGGGCGCACAGAAGCTGACGTGGGCCGCCGAAGCGGGGGCCAACTGGATCGACAACATCGATGTCGACGAAGAGCGTTTCGGTCGCGCCAGCGTGTTCGGCCGTGTGCAGAACAACGGGGCAGCCTGTTTCACGCCTTCGGCCGGTGGTTTGAGCGCAGCCCAGGCGGCTGACAAAAACGCCGACTTCTGCAACACCCATGGCTTCACCACCGGGTTTTCCTGGGGCTATCGACTGCGCGCAGCGCTGGCCTACGAAAGCCTGATCCCGGCCACAGTGGTCACCCCGTCGCTGAATTTCCGACATGACGTCGAAGGCTATGGTCCGAACTTCCAGGAAGGCCAGATGGCCGCCAGCGCGGCGCTGACGTTCGACTACCGCAACAACTACTCGCTGGAGCTGGCTTACAACGATTTCTTTGGCAGCAACAAATTCTCAACCATCGATGACCGTGATTTCGCCTCGGTCACCCTCAAGGCCAGTTTCTGATGATGACGACAACGATGACCCGACTGCCATTTGTGCTTTCCCTGCTGGCCGCCTGCTGCTTTAACCCGGCGCTGGCCAAACAGACCGACGCCACACGCCTGGACACGGCCCTGACGGCCGTCGGTGCCGAGCGAGGAGGCAATGCCGATGGCAGTATTCCGGCCTGGAGCGGTGGCATGAAACCCGGCGCCGCTGCCGTCAGCCCGATCGGTAACTACGCCGACCCGTTTGCTGGTGAGAAGCCGCTGTACACCGTCGACAAGAGCAATCTGGCGCAATACAAGTCGCAACTCAGTTCGGGGCAGCAAGCCATGTTCGCCCGCTATCCCGACTACCGCATGCGTGTGTTCCCGACCCATCGCACCGCGCGGTTGCCGCAGAAGTACCAGGACCAAAGCCGTGCCAACCTCACAGGCGTGACGCTGGAGGAGGGCGGTTATGGCCTCAAGGGCTACACGTTCGGCGTGCCGTTCCCGGAGCCGACCCAGGCGCTGGAAGTGCTGTGGAACCACCTGACGCGATTCCGTGGCGGCGCCCTGCATCGCGAGTTCGCCTCTGCCGTGGTCCAGGCCCGTGGCGACAACACGGTGGTCACTTATGATGCCCTAAGTGCCTTTCGCGAAAACGTTGCGGACATCGAGCCGGACGCCAATCTTCTCTACTACACGCGTGTGTTGACCTTGAGTCCTTCGCGCTATTCGGGCGAGGTGACGCTGGTCCAGGAACCGTTGAACCAGATCACCGAGCCGCGTGCAGCCTGGCAGTACATTCCGGGGCAGCGCCGCGTCCGTCGTGCGCCGACGGTGGCCTACGACAACAGTGCGCGCTACAGCTTCGGCCAGGTGGTGTCGGACAGTGTCGATGGCTACAACGGCGCTCCGGACCGTTACGACTGGACGCTGATCGGCAAGCAGGAAATGCTGGTCGGCTACAACGCCTTCCAGCTCGCCAGCAAAGATCTCAAGTACACCGATCTGCTCACCCCCGGTTACCTCAACCCGGACAAGGTGCGCTATGAAAAACATCGCGTGTGGGTGATCGAGGGAACACTCAAGCCCTCGGCCAGGCATGTCTATGCCAAGCGCCGCTTCTACATCGATGAGGACACCTGGCAAATCATGGCGTCGGACATCTATGACAGTCGCGGCGAGCTATGGCGCAACTATGAGTCGTACATGACCCAGCAGCACGATCTCGAATTGCCGTTCACGGCCATGGAAGCGACTTACGACCTGATCTCCGGGGGCTATGCGACCAACTACATGACCAACGAAGTGCAGAAAAAAATGGACATCGGCTTCTCGACCCCGAAAGCCGAGTTCACCCCGGCGCAACTCAAGCGACTGGGCAAGTAAGGATCTGCCGGGGTCTGCCTGTCGGGCTCCGGCGTCTGCTCACGCTTTTGTCTTCAAGGACACTTTCATGCACGATTTGAATGATGTGAACGATCTGTTCGAGCAGCGTCGCCGGCTGCTCAAGGGCTTCGCGGTTGCCGGCCTGGCCGGCGCGCTGGGTGCCATCCTGCCGACAGGCCGGGTGCTGGCCGCCGACAGCCTGGAGGAACAGGCTTATCAAACCGGGTTGGCCGCTTACGTCTACGGCTACCCGCTGATTTACTTCGCCAGGTTGCGTTTTGCGCGGATGATGCAGGGCGATCCGATGAGCGGCGTCAAGCACCGTTACGGCGCATTCGTCCACCGCCGCCAGACCATCACGCCGTCGGTGCCGGGCATGCCGCAGACCGATACCCTGTACTCCAACTTCTGGGGGGATCTGCGCGAAGAACCGCTGTTGCTGCGCATTCCGCCGATCGCTTCGCGCTACTGGAGCATCCAGCTCTGCGATCTGTTCGGCGTGGGTTTCGGCGTACCGAATCACCGCACTTTCAGCGACGGTGCATTGATTGCCCTGGTCGGGCCTGACTGGCAAGGCTCGCTGCCGGACGAGGTGCGCAAGGTCTATCGCGCGCCTTCACCCTTGCTGCTCGGTTTGCTGCGTGTGTATTTCTCCGATGAAGCCGATCGGCAGCAGGTGATTGCCCTGCAAGAACGCTTTGAGCTGTTTCCCTTGAGTACCTACGGCAAGCCCGGTTGGCAGGCACCGCCGGCGAATGTCTTTGAGCCGGCGGACATAAAGGCCGATCCGTTGGCCGACTTCAAGGCCCTGCATTTGATGCTGCGAGAGTGCCCGCCACCCAGGAGCGATGCCGGTTTGCTCGCCAGCTTCGCGACCATAGGCCTTGGGAGCAATCAGCCGTCGGATTTCTCGGCACTGGACGAGTCGGCGCGTCGCGGGTTGAAGCGGGCCGAAATCGATGGGCGTGCAAGGGTGGCTGCGTCGACCCGGAATTTGCCCGGCAATCTGTCCAGCAATGGCTGGCTGTACCCGCTCAAGCACATCGGTACCTACGGCGACGACTACGCCTACCGGGCCAGCATGGCGCTGCTGGGCACCGTCGCATTGCCGATCAGCGAAACGATCTACCTGATTTACCAGAAGGACACGACTGGCCATTTGCTCGACGGCAGCGCGCAGTACCGCGTGACGTTCCCGGCCGGGAAGCTGCCCGAGGCCGACGCGTTCTGGTCATTGCATTTGTACCGCTATGAAGGCTACTCGGTGATTCCCAACGCCCTGAACCGTTACTCGGTGGGCAACCGTACGCACTTGCAGGCCGATGCCGATGGTTCGATCACCCTGTACCTGCAAGCCAGCGATCCGGGCGCCGAGAAAACCGCCAACTGGTTGCCAACCGAGGCCGGCAAGCCGTTTTTGATGATTCTGCGCGGTTATGAACCGACCGGGGCGTTCGCCGCCCTGACTTGGCCGGGGCCGACCGTCAGCCGCATCTGACGCGGTTGCTGCGCTGCTTTATCGACGCTTGGGGCCATTGCCCTCCAATCGCCCCGGACGCCAGTGTCGGGGCGTTTTTTTCCTTGTTGCGCAACCCCGGGCGGACGACCATTCTTTGCCATACCTTTGGAATCGATGCCTTGCCATGAATCCTGTCGCATCCTCCCGCGCAGTGCTGGCCCAAAGCACCCTGGCCACGGTCGTGAGCGCCATTGCCAATACCTTGCGGGGCGAGTACGGGATCGCTGCGGACCCGGTGCTGTCCAGTGTCGGTATCGATCCGGCGGTGATGCAGGACCCCGAGCTGCGCCTGAAGGTCACGGTCCTCAGTCCGCTGTGGCTGCGCTGCGTCGAGTTGACCGGCGACGAGGCGTTCGGCCTGCGCGTGGCTCGCTATCTGCTGCCGGCGCAGTTTTATGGCATCGACCTGGCCTTGAGTACCAGCGCCACTTTCGGCGAAGCCTTGCAGCGTCATGTACAAATCATTCGCATCATGACCACCAGCGCGTTGCCCCAGCTGACCACGGGTGCCGACGGCGATATTCGCCTGGAGTTCCATCAACACGGTCCGATCCGCCATACGCACGCGGCGCTCGACTGTTTCTACTATGGCGTCTACATCCGCCTGTTCGAACGCCAGACGGGTCTTCAGGCCCGGCAATTGCTGCGCCGCCTGGAACTGTCCCGGCCAATGCCCGCAGACCCGACACCCTGGCAACTGCCGGGGCTTGACGTGCATTTCGGATGCCCCGGCAGCGCCATGGTGTTCAAGGCTCAATACCGGACATTGCCTTTGCCCGGAGCGAACCCCTACCTGCTGGCGCAACTGGAGCTGCCCATCCTGCAATACCTGGCCCAACTGGGATTGCCGCTGCCACCCAGCGCGTTGCGGGCGCGACTGGCCGGGATGCTGGCCGACGATCCCACCGTCGAGCAACTGGCGGCTGCGCTCGACATCAGTGCGCCACTGGTACGGCGAAACCTGAGCGAACAAGGCCTGACCTTCAGCCGGTTGCTCGATCAGGCACGCGAGGCCCAGGCCCTTGTGCTGCTGGGCGACCCGGCCTTGAGTCTGGTTCAGGTGGCCAATCGGCTGGGCTTCAGCAGTTCCAGCAGTCTGGTTCGCGCCTTTCGTCGATGGCAGAACAACACCCCCGTGAACTATCGGCGGCAACTGCTGGGCTGACGCAGTGGCGATCGGGTGACTGCTCTGGCGCGGTCCGCCGGGTGTTCAGTCAACCGAACAATGCAAGTGTGTTGCGCTGCTATCCTTTGATGTTCGACGGGGGTATTCAGGATTGCAGCGCGACATCGGCAGGAACGCAGGCTGTACAAAAACGTGTGAAACAACCAAACAGCATCGCAGGAAGCGGTCGTGGTGCGCTCATTTGAAGGGGAAGCTCATGCAGGTTCGCGTCATTCCACTTGTGTTACTGACCACGGCCGCCCTGGCCTGGCAAAACGTTTCTGTCGCGGCTGAACAGAATACGGTGACCGTCGATAACTTCATCCGGGCCGAGTCCGACACCTACTTCGCCAAATTTGCGAAGGAAGGTGGCTTCGGCAAGTTCAGTCACGAACGTCAACTTGCCCCGATAGATAAACAAAGCGTCATCCGGATGAACCGCGATACCTTGTATTCGTTCGGTGTGTTCGACCTGGATGCGTCGCCCGTGACGGTGACATTGCCTGACTCCGGCAAGCGCTACATGGCCTTGCAGGTGATCGACGAGGATCATTACGCCCCGGATGTGTTCTACGCACCCGGCACGCATACCCTGACCAAGGAAAGCGTGGGAACGCGCTACGTTACCTTGGCGATTCGAACGTTCGTCAATCCCGATGACCCGGCCGACATCAAGGCCGTTCATGGGCTTCAGGACGCCATCAAGGTCGAGCAAACCGCCACGGGCAAGCTCGAACTTCCACAATGGGACGCGGTTTCACTGAAGAAAATCCGCGAGGCCCTGCTGGGTGTCGTCGCGGCCAGTGGCGGCATCGATTCAACGCGCATGTTTGGCAGCCGGCAGGAAGTGGACCCTGTCCAGCACCTGTTGGGCACTGCTGCCGGATGGGGCGGCAACCCGCGTACCGCCGCCATGTACACCGGTGTCACGCCTGCCAGGAACGATGGTAAAACGGCCTACCAGCTCACCGTCAAAGACGTGCCGGTGGACGGTTTCTGGTCGGTGAGCGTCTACAACAAGCAGGGTTTTTTCCAGAAGAACGCGAAGAATGCCTACACCGTCAACAACGTCACCGCCAAGCGCAATGCCGACAACTCGGTGACGATCCACTTTGGTGGCCAGGATGTGAACGCGTCGAACTACATTCCGATCACCCCGGGGTGGAACTATCTGTTCCGGATGTATCGTCCGCAGCAGCCGATTCTGGACGGTTCCTGGAAGCCGGTCGACGCCGCGCCGGTGAACTGACTCCAAGCCATTGGCCCCTGCGCTGCGTTTCAAACCCTTGAGGCGCAGCGTTTCATTCGGAATCCTTGCGCACCGCGCGTCTGACCTCGGCCTGTATGGCATAGGCCGGCGCCTCCACGGCATTGAAGTCCTGGGTGTAGCGCTGGGCGAATCCTTCGACGCCCCATTCCTGATACTGCTGCACGTGCTTGAGCTCGTGGGCCCAGAGCGCGACGTTCTGTTCTGCGGTTTGAGCGTCCTTGAAGAGGATGATGTCGATCAGCGTCACGGCGTTGATATCGGGGCTTTGCAGCATGAGCGAGGCATCGCTGAACTGGCCGTTGTCGCTGATCTTGTAGCGTGCCGCATCGAGGACGCCCGGGTCGTACCAGCGCAGCAGTTGTTCACGGATGTTCGCCGGAATGGGCTGGAGGCCGGACAAGGCCGCTTGCGCGCGGGCCTGGGTCAGCCACAGGGCGAGGGCAGGGGCGGCAATCTGATAGACGCCGTCAGGAAAGGGACCAAGTATCGGCCCCAGGTCGGGCAAGCAGATGCAGCTGTCCAGGCACACTTGTTTCTCGCCGGCAGGGCAGGTGTCGGCCCAGGCCGGCATTGCCAGCGTCAGGCAAAGAACAAACAGCGCCAACAGGCGTGTGGCGATAGACGGCATGGGGGGCTCCAGAGGCAGATGCAGCGCGAAAGTGGTCTGCATCGAACAACGACCTGCAAGACATAGCGTAGTTCCTGTCGGTCGCTTCACGGCAGGCGTCCTGCCATCGGTAGCGGTGAGCACTTGCGGGTCGATTTTGGACATCTGTCGACGATCCCGACCCTCGACAATCGGGTGACATGCCGCCCCCCAGGGCGTAATGCTGTTCAGCTAAGGAAACTGTAGGAGCGAGCATGCTCCGGGCGGCGTTCCGACGATGAAGGCCCAGACGACACGGGAGTTCAGACATCCCGCGTCATCGTTAACGACCATCGTCGGAACGCCGCCCGGAGCATGCTCGCTCCTACAGTGAACAGCATTACCCCCCCAGGGCGGGATTGCGCTCAGCGCCATCGAGTGCTGAGTCATCTTGACCAACGGAGCGTGGAACATGCTGCAATCGCTCGCACCTGACCGGTCACAACCACCGGTGCTGCGTCTGGGTTTCTGGCTGACGGACGCGTTCGATTTTTATGCCCTGGCCAATGCACTGGAGCCCTTGCGCCTGGCCAACCAGCTGGCCGAGCGCAGCGTTTGCCAGTGGCAGATGCTGAGCCTGGGCGGACAGACTGTGCAGGCCAGCAACGGCATTGCCACCGCCACGGCACCCATGGACCAGGCACACAGGCTCGATGTGTTGATTCTCTGCGGGGGCGACGACGCGAACCTGCCAGCGGAACATCCGGACCTGCGCGCGCAACTGATCCACTGGGCGGCGCAACCGGTCAGCCTGGGGGCGTTGGGCAAGGCAGGCTGGTTGCTGGCGCAGATCGGCGCCCTGGATGGTTACCGCTGCAGCTTGCCGGAACCTGCCGCGCCGCTGGCGTTTGCCGCGTTGGGCGAGTTGACGCCGGTGGCTGCGCCGTTCTGTGTCGATCGCCAGCGCCTGACCTGCGTCGGCCCTCAAGCCGTTCAGGGGTTGATGCACGAACTGCTCGCGCGCACGCACGGTCGTGGCTTGATCCTGCGCATGGAAAAACACGTCGCGCGTCAGGCCCGACCGTTGCTCCCTGTGCAAAACGCCCCGGAAAAACTGCAAGCCACGCTGGCACTGATGAACGGCCACCTGCGGCACATGCTGGGTATCGACGAACTGGCCGACGCCATGGGGATTTCCAGGCGCCATCTGGAACGGTTGTTCAAGCACAATCTGGGGTGTTCGCCCTCGCGGCACTACCTCGACTTGCGCCTGCAACGGGCACGCCAGTTGCTGAGGGCCGGTGAGCAGTCGCTGCCGGGGGTCGCCCGTGAGTGCGGGTTCGTCTCGGTGCAGCATTTCTTTCGCTGTTATCGCCAGTACTTCGGTGCGCACCCTCGCGATCATCTGGACGCACGGGGGATCAGCAACATGCAGGAGACCGCGATCGCCTGATCTTGCATGTACCGCCCCTTACCGATGCCCCCGCCAAGCGGCTTTTACCGCGCTTGCCGGGGGCATTTTGCGTTGTGCCGTCGGGCGCCGGAGCAGCAGTTTCGGCTACAGCGGATATGACCAACTACAGGTCGGATTCGCGCAAAAAAACTCGCATTGCATCTGTTCGAATGATCCTCAGCGGCCCGCCAGATTGGCGCCTTCTGTCGCTCAATCAATGACAAGGATAAATGACATGCAAATGCCGAAAACCATCCAGATCAAGAACGGTGAAAAGACGAATCCGACCTTCTCGGTTCAGGAATACGCCAATCGCCAGGCCAAGTTGCGGGCTTATCTGGCCCAGAACAATATCGATGCGGCCGTCTTCACCTCCTACCACAACGTCAACTACTACAGCGATTTCCTCTACTGCTCGTTCGGCCGCCCGTACGCGCTGGTCGTGACCCAGGACAGCGCCGTGACCATCAGCGCCAACATCGACGGTGGCCAGCCATGGCGCCGTACCGTGGGCACGGACAACATCATCTACACCGACTGGCAGCGCGATAACTACTTCGTCGCCATTCAGCAGGCCTTGCCCAAGGCCGGGCGCATTGGCATCGAGTTCGACCATCTGAACCTGCTCAATCGCGACAAGCTCGCCAGCCGCTATCCGCAGGCCGAGCTGGTGGATATCGCCGCGCCGTGCATGCGCATGCGCATGATCAAGTCGGCTGAAGAGCACGCGATCATCCGTCACGGTGCACGCATCGCGGACATCGGCGGTGCCGCCGTCGTCGAAGCCCTGCGTGATCAGGTGCCGGAATACGAAGTCGCCCTGCACGCCACCCAGGCGATGGTGCGTGAAATTGCACGCACCTTCCCGGACTCCGAAATCATGGACACCTGGACCTGGTTCCAGTCCGGCATCAATACCGACGGCGCACACAACCCGGTGACCTCGCGCAAGGTCAACAAGGGCGACATCCTGAGCCTCAACTGCTTCCCGATGATCGCCGGCTACTACACGGCGCTGGAACGTACCCTGTTCCTCGACCACTGTTCCGACGAGCATCTGCGCCTGTGGGAAGTCAACGTCAAGGTGCACGAGGCCGGCCTGAAGCTGATCAAACCGGGCATGCGTTGCTGCGACATCGCGCAGCAATTGAACGAGATCTTCCTGGAGCATGACCTGCTGCAATACCGCACCTTCGGCTACGGCCACTCCTTCGGTACGCTGAGCCATTACTACGGCCGCGAGGCCGGGCTGGAGTTGCGCGAAGACATCGACACCGTGCTGGAACCGGGGATGGTGGTGTCCATCGAACCCATGATCATGCTGCCCGAAGGCCTGCCGGGGGCCGGTGGTTATCGTGAGCACGACATCCTGATCGTCAACGAGCAGGGCGGTGAGAACATCACCAGGTTCCCGTATGGCCCGGAACACAACATCATCAAGAAGTAAAACCCCACGCCGCACAGTGAACCTGTGCGGCGTTTCTTTTGGACCTGTGACAACTGCGTAGAAACGGTCGCTGCGACGCCCCGGTTCTACCGAAAAAACGATGCATGCACGCCTAAATGCGCGCAGCATCTACTGAGCCTTAACCCTGCCAAGTACAACAACAGAGGGTTTTGTCATGTTCCACGTCCCGACCGTTCATTTCGATCACCGCACCTCCAATGCCGGAGGTGGCCAATGAGCACCCAAAGCACAAGCCTTTCATTAACCCTGGAGCAGCAGCTTGAACAGACGGCCGAGCGCAAGGCACTGCGCCGCGCCGCCAGCGCCAGCTTCATGGGCAATTTCGTCGAATGGTTCGACTATGCGGCCTACGGCTATCTGGCCACCGTCATCGCCCTGACGTTTTTCCCGCAAACCGACAAGACCACCGCGCTGCTGGCGACATTCGCCGTGTTCGCGTTGTCCTTTATCGTCCGCCCGCTGGGGGGACTGGTGTGGGGGCATTTCGGTGATAAATACGGGCGGCGCAGCGCGCTGTCCTGGTCGATTCTGATCATGTCGATCTCGACCTTTTGCATTGGCATCCTGCCCACCTACAACCATATCGGTTTGTGGGCGCCGGCCTTGTTGTTACTGATTCGCCTGTTCCAGGGCTTTTCCGCTTCGGGTGAGTACGCCGGGGCCTCGGCTTTTCTCGCCGAATATGCGCCCGAGGGCAAGCGCGGTTTGTACACCAGCATCGTGCCGGCGAGCACGGCGACCGGTTTGCTGTTTGGCGCCGTGTTTGTCGCCGGCCTGCACGCCTGGTTGAGTGTCGAGGACCTGCACGAGTGGGGCTGGCGCCTGCCGTTTTTGCTGGCGGCGCCGTTCGGGCTGGTGGGGCGCTATATCCGCATGAGTCTGCAAGACACGCCCAAGTTCCTGGAGATGGAAAAGCGCCTTGAAGCCAAGGAATGCGCGACCCACGCGCCGGTGCGTGAACTGCTGACCGTGCACCGTCGCAGCGTGATCATCGGGATCGGCGCGACCTGCCTGAATGCCGTGGCGTTCTACCTGTTGCTCAGCTACATGCCGACCTACCTGTCCACCGAAATGGGCATGAGCGAGAGCGACTCGTTCCTGGCCTCGACCGTGTCGCTGGCCACCTATATCGGGCTGATTTTCCTGATGGGCAAGCTGTCGGACCGGTTCGGACGCAAGACCATGCTGTTGGCCGCATCGGTATTGTTCCTGGTGCTGACATTCCCGCTGTTCGGGATGCTGGAGGGGCAGCCGCTGATGGTCATTCTGCTGATCCAGATTGCCTTCGGCGCGATCCTGGCGATGAACGACGGCACCTTGCCGTGTTTCCTCGCCGAGATTTTCCCCACCCGCGTGCGCTTCAGCGGGTTTGCCTTCAGCTTCAACATCGCCAATGCGGTGTTCGGCGGCACCGCGCCGTTTATCGCCACCTGGCTGATACAACAGACCGACAACAAAATGGCCCCGGCCTGGTACCTGTTGGCGGCAGCGGCGGCGGCATTGATCGCCATGCTGGCGAGCCGGGAAACGGCGCATGGGGCGTTGCAGGACTGAGTTGCACAGCGCCGATCTGACGGACGTACCCTCTGTAGGAGCCAGGCTTGCCGGCGAAGGCGACCTGACGTCGTGCGGCGGCCCTGAAAACGCCTTCGCCTGTAGGAGCCAGGCTTGCCGGCGAAGGCGACCTGACGTCATGCGGCGGCCATGAAAACGCCTTCGCCTGTAGGAGCCAGGCTTGCCGGCGAAAGCGGTCTGACGTTGTGCGGCATCAATGAAAACGCCTTCGCCGGCAAGCCTGGCTCCTACGGGGGGGGCGTCAGTGGATCGAATGTGGCAGCGACGCCAAATCAATGCACCGCCGCCACCTGTTTGCGCTCGCCGATGGGCGATACGCCGAAGTAGCGGCTGTAGCATTTGGAGAAGTGCGCCGGGGAAACGAAACCGCAGGCAAGGGCGATATCGCGGACCTGCGATTCACTGCGCAGCAGCAATTGCCGCGCACGGGAAAGGCGCAACTCCAGGTAGTACTGACTCGGCGTGCGTTGCAGGTGCTTGTGGAACAGGCGCTCCAGTTGCCGCACCGACACCTCGTTCAACCGCGCCAGCTCCTCGAGGGCCACCGGCTCTTCAAGATTGGCTTCCATGATCGCCACCATCTGGCTGAGCTTGGGCTGCGAAGTGCCGAGCTTTTGCCGCAATGGCACGCGCTGCCGTTCCTGCGCCCCGCGAACGCGATCACACAACAGCAACTCGGCGGCGTGGGCTGCGATGTCCCGACCGCCCGGTTCGCGCGCGATCAATTGCAGGGTCATGTCCATGGAGGCCACGCCACCGGAGCAGGTGTAGCGATCGCGATCCAGCTCGAACAACTGGTTGGAAATAATGATCCCCGGAAAGCGCTCCTTCAGCGCTTCGATGTCTTCCCAGTGAATCGTGCAGCGATAGCCCTTGAGCAGATCGGCGCGGGCCAGCAAGTGGCTGCCGGTGCAAATCCCGCCCAGCGGCACCTGGTCATGCGCCAGCTTGCGCAGCCAATTGAGCAGCGGTCGGCTGTCGGGATTTGAGACGATCGGGTTTGACCCGACCACGAACAGCATGTCGAGCCTGGGGGCATCGGCGATGGTGTGGTCGGGCAGGATGCGCATGCCATTGCTGGCCGTCACCGGGTCCAGGCTGGCGGCGATGATGACCGTGCGGAACATCGAGCGACGCGCCGCCAGGTTGGCCATGCGCAATGTTTCCACGGCCGAGGCGAAACCGATGGTGGTGAAGTTGGGAATGACCAGAAAGCCTACGGTTTTCACCGGCGCTTGTTCATTTGCCGAACGCCCTGCAGCGGGCTTCGCCATCTGGAGTTTCGCCATCATTACTGCTCCTCGACTGCAACCGTGACGTGCTCTGCGGCAAGCTGCCGACAGGGGGCTACGTCATCGTGTTTTTCGTGATGGTTGGATTTGCGGATGTTACACCGAGTGCCTGACCCGCAGGCCACCAGGTGATGAATACGAAGGGGTGCGAACCCGATCATGCGTGCTGGACAATCAACCCAAAAAAAAGCCGGCCAGCTCCGTGGTGGCGAGCGGCCGGAAAGAGGTGAACAGTTGGGCGGTTCGATGGTGTTAGGCGTGTTCCGTCTGAACCGTTTCAATGCCTGGCACGTTCTTCTTCCTCGAGTTGAAAATCCCACCCATGCAGACGATGGACAGTGCGAGCGCGCCCGTGGCGACAACTTCCATGCGATGCTGCGGCAAAATCAGCATGACCGTCAGAATGCCCAGGATGCAGACAATCACCAGGTAGCTGAGCCAGGGGTAGAACCACATTTTGAAAACGATCGGCTGCCCCGACGCGATCATCTTTTTGCGCAGTTTCAACTGGGAAACGGCAATTACCAGATAGACCAGCAGTGCAACGGCACCGGAGGTCGCCAGCAGGAAGGCGAACACATCGTCGGGTGCAAAGTAATTGAGTGCCGTGGTCAGGAAGCCGACCGCCGTGCTGGCCAGCACTGCAATGTAGGGCACTCCTGAAGACGAAGTCTTCTGCAGCACCTGCGGGCCATCGCCGCGCTTGCTCAGCGAGTAGACCATGCGTGACGCCGTATAAATGGCCGAGTTGAGGCAACTGGCGACGGCAATCAGCACGACGATATCCACGATCAGCTTCGCATGGGGAATGTTCATCAGCTCAAGGGCGCGCTGATACGAGCCGACTTCCATGAGCATGGGATCGTTCCAGGGCACGATGGAGATGATCAGGAACACCGATACGATGTAGAAAATCCCCATACGCCAGACCACGGAGTTGGTCGCGCGAGTGATCTGCCGGGAAGGGTCGCGGGATTCGGCGGCGGCAATGGTGACGATCTCCGTGCCCATGAAGCTGAACACCGTGGTGAGCATCGCCCCGACGACCGCGGTCATGCCGTTGGGCATGAAACCGCCGAACGCATGGCTCAATTGAACGACACCGCTGACCGTCGTATTCGGCAATGCGCCCGCCAGGGCAAGGGCGCCCAGGGCGATAAAGCCCAGAACGGCGATGACCTTGAGCATGGCGAACCAGAATTCGAACTCCCCGTAACGAGCCACACTGAACAGGTTGGTCAAGGTCAGCAGGCCGGTGACGGCTATCGCGAACTCCCAGGTTTGAATGGCGGGAAACCAGGCGTGCAGGATGGCGGCTGCGGCGATGGCTTCGATGGGAATCACCAGCACCCAGAACCACCAGTACAGCCAGCCGATGGTGAAGCCGGCGCTGCGCCCCAGCGCCCGCTCGGCGTAGGTCGAAAATGATCCTGTATCGGGCGATGCGACGGCCATTTCTCCCAGCATGCGCATGACCAGCACCACCAGGGTGCCGGAAAAAATGTACGCCAGGATGGCGGCAGGCCCCGCGGCGGCGATGGCGTGCCCTGAACCGATGAACAGGCCGGCGCCAATGGCACCGGCAATGGACAACATGGTGACGTGACGCTGCTTGAGGCCTGGGGCCAGGTTTGAGCTGCTGGACATGAGACTTACCCTTTTTATTCTAATGGGAGGGTGAAGCATTAACCGTGGAGCGCTTGTTCCGGCACGTCCCTGTGCGCTTTATGTATTGAGATCGAATGCCTCTCGCACGGCGGCACTGATGCCCGAGACACACACTTCGAGAATCAGCTCGCCTTTCTCGCGGCTCGAACCCTTGGGTGACGACAGCGTCCCGCAGGCCGGTGTGCGCTCGGCAATGATGGGGAACACGTCATAGGGCGGGAATGTGGCGGGCGGGTGGTCGACGGCACGTTGCAGATCGACCTTGTCGGGGTGCAGGGCCAGCATCAGCGAGGTCTCGAAAATGCCGCCATGTTCGATGTCCCAGCCGAGGAATCCGTCGGGGTACAGCTTTTGGATCACGGCCGGATCGTTGACGAAGTCCCAGTAGGACAGCACCACGACCTTGAAGTCATGGATGCCGCCGTAGCGAAGTTCCCGCAGGGCCAGGTCGATGCCCTCGACGATGAACATCGAGTTTTCATAGTGCCCGTTCATCAACACCAGTTTGCGCGCGCCATGGCGGGCAAGTTCGCGGATGATGTCCTGCACGGTGTGGGTCAGCGTGGCGCCGTCGAGGCTGGTCGTTCCGGGAAAGTGGTTGCCGCCTCCCGATTTCTGCTGGGACTTGTAGCCATAGGCGAGGGCAGGCAGGACCAGGCCGCTGACATTGCGCGCCACGGCCTTGCACACGGCGGTCGGCAGCAGAACGTCGACCTCCATGCACATGTGATGCCCGTGCTGCTCCAGAGCACCGACGGGCAGAAATATAGGGCAGCCGGTGGCGACCTTCTCTGCATACTCCGGCCAGGTGAGTTCTCCAATAACGACACTGTTGTTCATTGACACACCCTCTGAAAAAGATGGACCGCTTGTTGATGGTTAACCGGTGGTTGGGGGCGTTTGCCTGTTGTCTGGCTGGCCGTTCCCGTGGCGGGAGCTACAGGTGGCGCATGGAGCCATTCGATCAGAGGGAGAGGGGGGGCGAGTTGTCCAAATCCGACCCGTAATTGACAAAATGTCCTCTGGTTTGACGTTTCTGTCCGGTTATCGGATCGAGCCTGCCGGATTCTGTAGGAGCGAGCGATGCGGCGACCCGACTTGCCCACAATGAACTCAAGAGCACAGGGTTGAATCGGTAAGCACGCGTTTTCGTTGACGACCGCATTACGCTTTTGAGGGGAGCCTTGGTGGAAAGGCGCGCCGAGTCGAATCTGACAAAGTCCGGGTCGGGAGCGCACAAAAAACGCTGATGGCTATCTGCTGCAATGCAGTCACGCAGCCATGAATGAATGTGGCTGATAGCGGCAGCAGGTTGGAAACAAGCGCGACAAAAGCCCTTTCCATCACCCAGGCGAGACAATAATGAAAAATCGTATCGACCTCTCACGCCGTACATTCCTCAAGACCGGCAGCATCCTGGCAGGCACGGCAGCACTTGGCGGATTGCTGCCGTTGCGAAGCTTTGCGGCAGCGGAAAAAGAACTGGTGATCCTCGCATGGGCCGGCCACGCAGAGCCGGACATCGTCGCCGATTTCGAGCGCATGCATGGGGTCAAGGTCCGGGCCAAGTACTACACCGGCGGGGACAATATGCTGGGGCTGCTCTCGCAATCGCCGCCCGGCACCTTCGACCTGATTCTGTCCGACGCCGAATACGTCCAGCAACTCAACGCCGCCGAATACATCGAACAGCTCGACCCCGCGGACTATCCCTTCGATGACTTCTACCCCGAGTTCCAGCATTTTCCCGGCCACTGGCAAGGCGACAAGCTCTACTCGGTGCTGATCCGTTTCGGCTTCCTCGGCATCGCCTACAACACCCAGCTCGTTGCCGAATCCAAAGTGCACAGTTATGACGTGTTCTGGGACGAAAGCCTCAAGGGCAAGGTCGGGCACTTCGACTGGCACCTGCCCAATCTCGGGCAGATCAGCCTGATGAACGGCAATGCACGCCCCTACGACATCGACGCCGCGCACTGGCAAGCGGTGCAACAGAAGATGATGAGCCTGCGTCCGCAAATCGGTGGGTTCTTCGATTATGGCGGCACCTTTTCTTCGCTCAAGAACGGCCAGATCCATGCCATGTGCGGTATCGGCGACTGGATCACCGGTGTCCTGCAACGCGCCGGAGCGCCGGTCAGGACCGTGCTGCCGAAAGAGGGTGGCCTGCAATGGACTGAGTCCTACTGCATCGCCAGGCATGCGCACAGCCCGGACCTGGCGAAGAAGTTCATCCAGTACATCACCTCACCGGAAGGCCAGGTCAAGTCGGCGAAGATGGCCGCCTATCCAGCGCTCATCCCGAGCCAGAAGGGCTGGGAACTGCTGAACCGGACCGACCCCGCCGAAGCACGGCGCCAGGGCATGGTGCTCGGGCAGCGTAACGTCATGGACGACATCCGCGACGGCCGCATCAAGTACCGCGAACTTCCGGTCCGGCAGGGCCTGGATGAGTGGAACGACTTCTGGTCGCAATACAAGGGTGCCTGACCCGACGCGTGGAGGTGGTCGTCATGTTCTCGGACAAGTTGAAAACGGCTGCGTCGGCGCTCGCCGATGACGCAGCTGCCGAAACGCAGCGCAGCAGAAAAAAGGCGTGGCGCCTGCCCGGGTTTGGCCTGTTTTTCTCGATGCCGATCCTGATCTGGCAATTGATGTTCTTCGTGTTGCCATTGGTGTTTCTGGTGGCCATCAGCTTTTGGCAGGTGCGCAATTTCCGGATGGTGCCGGCGTTCGAGTGGCAGAACTGGAGCTACATGTTCAGCCGCGGTTTCTTTTGGGATGCCTACGTCCATACCTTGGCCATGGCGGCGGGCGCTACGCTGCTGGTCAGTCTGGTGGCCTTTCCCTGCGCCTATGCGATCGCCTTCAAGTTCCGCGAGTCGGCAAAGCAGCTATTGGTGTTGCTGCTGGTCACACCGTTCTTCACCAGTTACCTGGTGCGCACCTATTCGTGGCAGGTGTTCCTCAGCGACAACGGCATCTTCAATGCCGCGCTGGGGCGGCTGGGGCTTGAGCCGTTTGCCATGCTCAACACAACGTTCGGCACCTATGTCGGCTACTTCACGCTGTGCCTGCCGCTGGTGGTGTTGCTGCAACTGTTCAGCCTGATGTACATCGACCGCTCGTTGATCGAGGCTGCGCACAATCTGGGCTGCGGACGATTGCGCACCCTGTGCCTGGTGGTCGTGCCCTCGGCACGGATCGGCATCGTCGTCGCCGCACTGTTCTGCTTCATCCTGACCTTTGGTGACTTTGTCAGCCCGCTCTACCTGGGCGGTGGGCAGCCGCCGACCTTGAGCACGCTGATCACCGATACCACCAAGTCGGGCCAGCAATGGCCACGCGCGGCGGTGATCGCAACGGTGATGATCGTGACGTTGCTCATCTCGGCGTTTGGCGCGGTTCGTTTCGCTTACCGGAGACGCACATGAACGAGCATCGATTGGTCAACTTCCTGCTGCGCAGCTTTGTCGTGCTGGTGTTCCTCTTCATCTTCATGCCGATTGCCGGCAGCTTCGTGTTTTCGTTCAACATCGACCGCTTCCCTTCATTGCCGCTGGGCGGCTTCAGCCTGGTGTGGTACCAGACCATCGCCGGCGACCCGGCGGTCTGGCAGACGTTCAGAAACAGTTTCACGGTGGGTGTGGTGGTGTCGCTGGTATCGACTCTGCTGGGGTTTACCGCGGCTTATACCGATAGGCGTTACCGGTTCTTCGGCAAGTCGATCTACATGGCTCTGGCGTTCCTGCCGCCGACCATTCCGGTGGTGATCCTGGGGCTGGCGATGCTGGCGTTCCTGTCGCGGGTGGGACTTTCCGGCGAAATCCATGCGGTGATGATCAGCCATATCGTGATCTGTGCACCCTTTGCCATGGCGGTCATCAGAATGCGCCTGGCGCAGATGGACCCCAACATCGAGGCCGCGGCCTGGAACCTGGGGGCCAGCCAGTGGAAGGCCATGCGCCATGTGATTTTGCCATTCGCCGCACCGAGCATTTTCGCTGCGCTGTTCATGACCATGGCCGTTTCCTTCGATGAGTTCGCGGTGGCCTGGTTCGTGTCGGGACTCAATGAAACGGTCCCCGTGCGCATCCTCAACACCTTGCAAGGGCAGGTGAGCCCCACCATCAACGCCATCGGCACGATCGTGTTCATCATGACCATGACCCTGGTGATCCTCGCGCAGTTGCTGTTGATGAGGCGGCGTAGACCCGCCAGTGCCTGATGCCTCACCCCGATCATTTTCCGTACGCCAAGGATTCAGCCATGACTCAACCGCTGGTGGTCTTCGATAACGTGGTCAAGCATTTCGGCAGCTACCAGGCCGTCGAGCGCATGAACCTGGAAATCCACAAGGGCGAGTTCATCGCCATCATGGGGTCGAGCGGATGCGGCAAGACGACGACCCTGCGTATGCTCGCCGGGCTGGATAAACCCAGTGAAGGCGAGATTCGGCTGAACGGTGAGCGCATCAATGATCTCTATTCCTGGGAACGCGAGACGCCGATGGTCTGGCAGAACCTGGCGCTGTTTCCGTTTCTCAATGTCGTGGAGAACGTCGAGTTCGGTCTGCGCATGAAAGGGATGAGCAAGTCCCTGCGTCGCCAGAAGGCGCTTGTTTGGCTTGAACGGCTGGGCCTGGCGGAGTTCGCCACACGGGATATCAGCCTGCTCTCCGGCGGCCAGCGTCAGCGCGTGGCACTGGCCCGCTCGTTGGTCACCGAGCCGCCGATCCTGTTGCTGGACGAGCCGTTGAGCGCGCTCGACGCTCACCTGAGCGTGCGCATGCAAGGCGTGCTGACCGGGCTGCAAAAGGACCTGGGCATCACCTTTGTCTACGTCACCCACAGTCAATCGGAAGCCTTTGCGATGGCTGACCGTGTGGTGATCATGAGCCGCGGCCGGGTCGAGCAGATTGGCTCGCCGCAGGAGGTTTTCCTTGAGCCGCACAACCGATTCGTCGCCGAGTTCGTGGGTGGTAAAAACATTCTTGACTGCACTGTCGTTGGTTTCGAAGCGGGTGGGCTGGTTCGCCTCGATTCGCCGCATGGCGGATTCGTCGCCCGGTTGTCGAAGGGGAAAACCGTCAAGCCCGCTGAACGCGTTGCCGTTTGCGTCAGCGCCGAACATATCCACCTGAGCGCAGCACCCACCCGACGCAATCGGTTGAGCTGCACCGTCGTGGGTGAAGAATTCATTGGTTCGATGGTCAACATCTACCTCGAAACCGACGCCGGGCTGGAGTTGCAGGTGCAGAAGCCGCATGCCGATTACAACCTGCTGGGCGTGCACCGCGGGCAGAAAATATCCGCAGAGTGGGACGGTGCGCATGCACTGATTTTGCGCGGGGATTGATAGGGCCTGGCGTCCTGCGGCGTCCATGAAAATGCTTTCGCTTGTAGGAGCCAGGCTTACCGGCGAAGGCGGCCTGACGTCGTGCGGCGTCCATGAAAATGCCCTCGCCTGTAGGAGCCAGGCTTGCCGGCGATGGCGCCCTGATGTCGTGCGGCGTCCATGAAAACGCCTTCGCCGGCAAGCCTGGCTCCTACGGGTTTGGGGGTGCCACAAAATAGGGTATGTCGCGAGCCTGTGGGAGCTGGCTTGCCAGCGAAAGCGGCCTGACGTCGTGCGATGTCCATGAAAATGCTTTCGCCTGTAGGAGCCAGGCTTGCCGGCGAAGGCGGCCTGACGTCGTGCGGCGTAAATGAAAACGCCTTCGCCGGCAAGCCTGGCTCCTACAGAGCGGAATCGCTTCCTTCAACCAGCAATACCCGATACTCCGCCCCCTTGAAACGATGCTCGCGTGCCTCCTGATAAGCCGCGCTGTTGTACCACGCATGGGCGGCATTCATGTCGGTAAAGCGCAGGATCGCAACGCCTTCGGCCGAGGGGCCTTCCAGTGCGTCGAGCTGGCCATAGAAAGCGAGTCGGGTGATGTCGTGGCCGACACGGGCGGCAGGGGCTGTTTGGGCATAATGCTGCAGGTGTGCGGCATCGGTGGTTTTTTCGCGGATGAAGATGACGTAGGCGGACATGATGGAATCCTCGGAATCACTGTAGGAGTTTGCTTGCGAGTGAAGGCGGTCGTGCGTCATGCAGTGGTATTGAATGCGCCTTCGCCGGCAAGCCTGGCTCCTACAAACTGGGGGGGGCGCCTGTCCTATGGGCAGGCGCATGGAGTGGTTCAGCGCAGCGCTTCGACCATCGCTTTGGCCAGCGGGCCACCGGACGCCGGGTTCTGGCCGGTCAGCAGGCGACCGTCGACCACGACCTTTTCCTGCCAGACATCGGCCGATGAATACTCGGCACCTTCGGCGCGCAGCGCATCCTCCAGGTTGAACGGCACATCGGCCTGCGCGTAGCCGGATTCCTCATCGTTGGAGAATGACGTCAACTTGCGTCCCCGGACCAATGGAGTGCCGTCTTCAAGCTTGGCCCCCAGGAAAGCCGCCGGACCATGGCAGACCGCCGCCACGATCTTGCCGCCGTTCCAGGCGCGCTCGACGGCGCGCTTGACGTCAGGGTCGCGGGCGACATCCACCATCGGGCCGAGGCCGCCGGGAAAGAAGATCGCGTCGTAGTCGAGCACATCCACCTGCGACAGCTTGCGGCTGTTGGCCATGCGGCGGAACGCGGCGCTGTGACGGAAGGCGTGTTGTGCAGGATCGCTTTCGTCGTAGCCGTCTTCCGGCGGTGTGCCGCCCAGCACCGAGGCGTATTCGACCGCCACGCCGGCTTCGGCGAACACTTCGTAAGGGTGGGCGACTTCCGGAAAGAAATACCCGGTGCGACGGTGATTGGGGCCGATTTCGGCGGCGTTGGTCAAAATGAACAGTACGTGTTTGATGGTCATGGCAACACCTCTTGGACATAGCGTTTCGGGTTGCCCTCACTATCTTTCAAGTCGAGATATTCAAGAAATTTACTTGTTCTATTTTAGATATTCATAGGTGATTATTACTGGCACATCATCCAACCTCAGCGGCGGGCACCCATGCGCTACGACCTCAATCTCCTGCCGGTTTTCATCGCGCTGATGGAGGAACGCAGCGTCACGCGTGCCGCCCTGCGCCTGGGCATCACACAGCCTGCGCTGTCGAACTCACTGAACCGGCTGCGCGAAACATTGCGCGACCCGCTCTTCATCCGCGAGCGCTACGGCATCAAGCCGACCCCGTTTGCCGAAGAAATCGCGCCCGTCATTGTCCAGACCCTGGCCAGGCTCGACGAAGTCCTGGTCGGGCGTCAGCACTTCGATCCCGCCATCGCCACCCGCCAGTTCAACATCGCAGCCAACAGCTATGTCGAGATTGTCCTCATGCCGAGCGTTATCGCCCGGCTGCGGCAACTGGCGCCGGGGGTAAAAATGTCCCTGTCGCCATTCGGCAACGACCTGGCGGAAACGGGCGTGGTTTCCGGAACGACCGACATGGTGCTGGGCCGCATCGTCGATCCGCCCGACAACCTGATCATTCAGCATTTGATGGACGATGGCTTGGCGTGCGTCGTGCGAGTCGA
The DNA here is from genome assembly GCF_050280625.1 of Pseudomonas sp. NPDC089569. Classification (NCBI taxonomy): domain Bacteria; kingdom Pseudomonadati; phylum Pseudomonadota; class Gammaproteobacteria; order Pseudomonadales; family Pseudomonadaceae; genus Pseudomonas; species Pseudomonas sp. NPDC089569. The sequence continues at coordinate 16,478 of NZ_JBNNVQ010000023.1, read as the reverse complement.
CCATCCGCTGATTGCAGACAGCATTTCGCGGCAGCAGTACGAGGGGCTGCGGCACGTCAACGTCCAGCCACCGGGCCGGCTCCGGGCCGGGCTGTTTCAAGCGCTGGAACGACAGGGACTGCGCCGCGAGCTGGCGATCTCGGTCACCCATTTTCTTGCCGTGCCGGAAATCATCGCGGTCACCGACTACTGCGCCACGCTGCCCCGGCTCATCTGTAACCGGATCGCCAGGGACCCTCGGCTCAAAGTGCTGCCGGCGCCCGTGGACCTGGGCACCTTTCCGGTGGAATTCGCCTGGCACGTGCGTTATCGCAATGATCCGGCACACCAGTGGTTCCGGCAGATGCTGGGGGAGGTTGCGGCGCAAGTGGCGGGGCAATGACAGGCGCTTTTTTTATCAGGTAATGGAGCACGATCAGCAGTGTCGCCTAGCGCGCCGCTTGGGCGATATAGCCGATGAACAGGCGGAACAGCTCCGCATGGCTGGAAATCTCCAGGCGCTGGTAGAGGTTGTGCTTGTGCACCTTCACCGTGCCTTCGGAAATGCCTAACTGACGGGCGATGGAGACGTTGCTGTGGCCTTGCAGCAGAAGCTTGGCGATGTAGCGCTGGGCCTCGGTGAGCTGGCCGAGGGCACCGACGAAGGCGCTTTCGAGCTGGCTGTCCCCATCGGCTGACTCCGCCTCTCGTGGCAGCTGGCGGCCATGCAGTTCCAGTGCTGCGCTGATCAGCGGAGTCAAAAGCTGCAGATGGGCGACTTCGGCACTGTCGAAAGGGCCGTGGTACTGCGCCTTCATCAGGCTGAACACCAGGGCGGTGCGTGCCTGCAGATGGACGATGTAGCCGATCTCGTCGATCTGCGTACCGTGTGTGGACGACACGCAGGGGTGCAGGTCGGGGGAAATGGCGAAGCCGGAGGAAAAGAAGCTGTCCGGCGCAAGCTCGCTCATCCGCCACAGACCGCCGGGATGGCGGTTCATGCTGGCGACGTAGTAGGGGTCGAGCAGGTAGCCGCCACGGCTGTAGGCGTCCAGGGTGCGGGCAGCGACCTGACCGTTGTATCCGTTGTGCAGCAGTTCGGCGGGGCGGTCGAAACGAAACAGGTAGAGGCAGCTCATGTCGTAGGCGACCACGCCATCGAGCAGCGCGCAGAGACAGCGCCCCAGATTGGCACTGCCGACGGCTGCAATCAGTTGCGCTACGGCTTGGGCGTCTTGGCTATTCATCTCGGCGCTCCTTTACAAGGGGGCCAGGACAGAAGAGCTTTCAGGCCTGCTCACTGGCGGTACGCGGTCGGGTTGTGCGAGATCTGTTGTGCAGCCTGCTCGCGGGCCCTGGGTGCGGCCACGGAGAATACCAGAAGCGACAGACCAGGCCGCGGGAGATTTTGCCGACAATCAGTGCTCCTGATGGAGCGGGTTTCGTCAGGACGCCTGAAGCAGTGCAGTGCCGGCCGCTTTGCCTGCCAGACGCCCTGATGGATTGGCCTTGCTTATGCGCCTTTCAGATTGGCGATGGGAGCGGCAGGCGAGTGGGACTCTTCAAACGGCGTCAAATGCAGTCGCTTGTTGCGATTGACGAGGTAATACAGGGCGGCAGGAATGACCAGCGCGGGCAACCACGAGATGTCCGTGCCGACGATCTGATCGATCGGCCCTTTGTAGAAGGACAATTCCATGAACGGAATCTGCACCACCACGGCAACGGCGTAGATGGAAAGGGTCGTCCAGTTCACTTTGCCGTAGATGCCATTGACGTCATACATCGCCGCCACGCTGTAGCGGCCCTTGCGGATCAGGTAATAGTCGGCCAGGTTGATCGCGCTCCATGGCACCAATACATACACCTGGCCGATCAGGATATCGCTGAAGTAGGCACTGAAGTTGTATTGGGCGGCAATGGCGATCCAGGTCACGATGACCGCAACGATGGCCATGATGATGAACTTGGTCAGCTTGCCAATCCGCACGGTGCCATTGAAGCCGGTGAAGATCGTCGTGGTGGACATGTACGAGCTGTACAGGTTCATCACGTTCCACTCCAGCACGCCGATGATGATCACGTAGTACGCCAACTGCCCGTATCCGGGGAACAGCTTGGCAATGGCGCTACCGGGATCGGTAATGACGTCCATCGCCGCGGTGGCCATGATGGCGCCCAGCAGCATGACGACGGAGGAGCCCACCACGATGCCCAGGTAGCTGTACCAGAATGTCGAGCGGGTGGATGTGCTGGTCGGCAGGTAGCGCGAGTAGTCAGCCACGTAGGGACCGGCTCCCAGTGTCCAGGAAGCGGCCTGCGTCACCACCAGGCAAAAGGTGGCGAACTTGAACGTGCCTTCCGATAGCTGCCACACGCCGTCCGGCAAGCCGTGCTGCAGGACGATATAGGCAGCCAGGGCGAAAATGGCACCCGAGAGGGCGCTCATCCAGACACCTATCCTGTGGATCAGCTCATATCCCACGAAACCGACGATCAGTGTGAGTACGCCGAACAGGATGATTGCGTTGTTGTCCGAAACCGGCACCACCGCCTTGATCGAGTCTCGCATCACTACGCCATTGGCCGCCGTGAACAGGATGTAGGCCAGCACCACGATGGACAGCGGCAGGCCGGCACCGATCACGCCGAACTGCGCTCGGCTCTGGATCATTTGCGGAATGCCCAGATGCGGGCCTTGCGCGGAGTGCGCCGCCATGAAGATGGAGCCGATCAGGTTGCCCAGGATCAGCCCGATGAAGGTCCAGCCAAGATTCAGCCCCGCCACCACGCCCAACGCGCCGATCACCATGGTGGTGACTTGCATGTTGGCGCTGCACCAGATGGTGAAAAGCCGTTTAGCCGAACCATAACGTTCATTCTCTGGAATGAACTCGACGCTTCTGTTTTCGATTTCCATGTATTACTCCGTCTCGCCAAGGGTGTTGTAGGTTTTTGTCATTGGCAGTGTCAGGTGTTCGAGAGCCGCTGTTGTTTTGGTCTGTTGGTGCGGGCTCGAGGTGGTTAGGCCGCGGTGTAGGCGTTATCGACAAACAGGTGCGTCCCGTTGACGAAGCTTGAGTCGTCACTGGCCAGGAACAGCGCCGCCGCCGCCACTTCCGCCGGGTCGCACAGGCGGCCCTGCATCCCTTGCAACATGGCGTCGGAAATCTCGGTGCCGTGCTCGCGCAGCAGGTCCAGCTCGCGACGGCCGTGGGCGGTGCCGATGAAGCCGGGGCAGATGGCGTTGCTGCGGATGTTGCGATCGCGAAACTCCACCGAGATGGCGCGGGCGAACATGTGACAGGCGCCCTTGGTGGTGCAATACAGCACCTCCATCGGCGTGCCGACTACGCCGGAGATCGACGAGGTGCAGATCACGCTGCCGCCGCCGGCAGCGATCATTCCCGGCAGCACCGCGCGGGTTACCAGGAACATGCTTTTGACGTTGATCGCCATCAGCCGGTCCCAGTCGCCCTCACTGGTTTCCAGGAACGGACCGACGTGGATGGTGCCGGCGTGGTTCATCAACACCGTGATCGCGCCAAAGCGCTGCTCGACCTGCGCCACGGCGGCCTGCACCTGGGCGGCGCTGGAGACGTCGGTGGCAATGAAGCAGGCACTGCCGCCGCTGGCGTTGATGCGCTCGGCCACCGCCACGCCGTCGCTGTGCGGCAGGTCGAAGATGGCGACCCTGGCGCCTTCACGGGCGAACAGTTCGGACGCCGCGAGGCCACAGCCACCCGCGCCGCCGGTGATCAGCGCCACTTTACCGGTGAGTCGTCCCATGATTTTCTCCTGATTGTTTTGATGGAAACCGATGGACCAGAACCTAAGGGCAGTCACCAGCGGCGTCCATATGTCGGGAGATATATGCGTGGCTATATGATTGATTTATAAGGAAATAAATCGATAGATCGGGCGTGGGGAAGGGGCTGTGGACGGATAGCCGGCAAAGGCGTTGCGGTGCAGGCCGCCGATCGGCTTCACCGGCTCTTGCTGCAATCGAGCAGGCTCGCTCTTGCGATTTCAACAATGATTCCACGCAGGCCTTTCCAGCCAGGTCAGCCGGCGTGGCCGGTCACCTCGGTGCAGAGGGTTGCCAGTTGTTCGGCCAGGTCGATCACGCGGCGAGGGGCATCGGGGCGCAGGTGGAGTGCAATTTCCAGAGGCGCCAGTTCGGCGAAGGACTCGGCTGCGCCCAACCGTCGGTGGCCAGGCAGTGCCAGTCGTGAGGGCAGCACGCTGACGCCCAGACCGTTAGCCACGGCCGAACGGATGCCGGCCAGGCTTGCGCTGCTGTAGCCGATGCTCCAGCGTCGGCCGGCGCTCTCCAGGGCGTGGATCATTTCATCGCGATACAGGCCGCCGACTGGAAACACCACCAGCGGCAGCGGGTCGCGTTCATACGTGGGTTCGCTGAGGCTGTCGAACCAGGCCAACGGTTCGGGCCAGGCGGCGTGGCCCACAGCCTGGCCCGGACGTTGTTTGATCAGCACCAGGTCATAGTCGCCTGCGCAAAATTGTTTCCATAGCGTGTTGCTCAGCCCGCTGCTGATCTCCAGCCGTATCGACGGATGCGCCCGCGCGAAGGCGCCCAGCGTCGGTGTCAGCAAGTCCGAGGCGAAGTCTTCCGGAACACCGATGTGCACCTCGCCCTGTGCGTGGCCCTTGCGCAACTCTTCCACCATCTCTTCCATCAGCCCCAGGAGCCGGCGCGCATAGCCGAGCAAACGTTCGCCGTCCTCGGTGGCGACGACGTAGCGCCCGCTGCGGTTGAGCAGCTCGCAGCCAAGCTGCTCTTCGAGGCGCTTCAACTGTTGACTGATGGTTGATTGGCTCAGGTGCACGCGCTCCCCGGCGCGGGTGAAGCTGCCGCTTTCTACCACTGCGACGAAGCTCTTGAGCAGCAGCGGATCGATCAGTGTCGCAGTCATTTGATTTCCCACTAATAGGCATTCGAACATTTCATTTCCGAATAATAGCACCTGCTTTTACTCTCATCGAACAGCCGCTGAAGCGGCCCGATGACCCCAATGGCCAAGGACAACGTGATGACCAGTGACGCGACGCTATTGCAGCCAAATGCTGCCGAGCCGGCACCCGCAGCGGTGGCGACGGAGCAGGGCATCGCGCCGAACGTGTCGTGCGCGGACAAGGTGTCGTTGGCGGCCCTGGTACTGCTGGTGCTGCTGGGCTTGAATCTGCGGCCATTCCTGACGTCGGTAGGGCCGGTACTTGATTTGATGCGCGTCGACATCGGCCTCGATTTTCGCGCCGCCGCGATGTTGACCACTTTGCCTTTTGTGCTGATGGGCCTGATTGCCTTCATGGGCATTGGTGTCGCTCGTCGCCTCGGCGAGCGTCGGGCGCTGGCGGGCGCATTGTTGCTGTTGATGCTCGGATGCGGGTATCGCGCCGTGGTCCAGGACGGCGCGCAGTTGATTGCCAGCGCCGGTCTGGCCGGTGCCGGCGTGGCGATGATCCAGGCCTTGATGCCGGGTGTCGCCAAGCGTTGGTTCGCCGATCGCATCGCCATGGCGATGGGACTTTACTCGGCTGCATTGGTGGGCGGCGGGGCGTTGGGCTCATTGGCCAGTACCTGGCTGAATGCCTATGGCGGCTGGAGGTTGGGGCTGTCCATCTGGGCGTTGCCAGCATTTGTCGTGTTCTTGCTGTGGTGGGTGTGCGCGCCACGCACTGCGCCGCTAGCCGCTGACGGACCTGCGCCGGTGTCGACCCGCAGTTTCTTCAGGAATCGGCGTGCCTGGCAGTTGGCCGCCTATTTCGGGCTCACCAACAGCGGCTACTCGAGTCTGGTGGCATGGCTGCCGTCCTTCTACCAGCAGCAGAACATGAGCCTGCAAGCGTCGGGCAACTTGCTTGCCTGGCTGGCGATGTTCCAGGCGACGGCGGCGTTCGCATTGCCGATGCTCGCCCGTCGCAGCATTGATCGCCGCGCGGCGTTATGGCTGACGATTTCGCTACAGGCCGCGGGTTTCACCGGCTTCGCGCTGGCCCCCAACGCCGCGCCCTGGTTGTGGGTCGCAATGGCCGGTTTCGGCCTCGGCGGGTTCTTCTCGTTGAGCCTGATCCTCAGCCTCGACCATTTGTCCGGGGCGCAAGCGGCCGGCACCTTGGCGGCGTTTGTCCAGGGGGTCGGGTTTTTGCTCGCGTCCAGCGCGCCCTGGCTGATCGGCTGGCTGCGCGACTGCGGCGCAAGCTTCATCACCGGCTGGTGGTTGCATGTCGGGGTGCTCGGCGCGATGGCGGTGCTGACAGTCAAATTCGCTCCGGCGAGCTACCGACGCAGCATGCAAGGGCTGTGACCCCAGCCTGCCGGCACGGCATGACCGGTTATTGAGGACATTGAATACAAGGCAGTTTGCGATTGGAGTTTTTTGCATCCTGTTGTCGCGACATCAAGGTGCAATGCCCGGCGGGCCTTTTTATTGAAAGGGCCGGCCATTGTTAAACCGCAGCACCTTAAACCTCAGCACCTTAAACCTCAGCACCTTAAACCTCAGCACCAATATGCATACGGAGAATAAAATGAAGAAGTTTGCAGTTTCGGTTGTTCTGGCCCTGGCCGCGAGCGGCGTGTACGCAAAAGACTTGCAAGTCATTCGTTTCGGCGTCGACCCCACTTACGCCCCGTTCGAGTCGAAGGCACCCGATGGCCAGCTCGTGGGTTTCGATATCGATCTTGGCAACGCCATCTGCGAACAGCTGAAGGTCAAATGTGTATGGGTTGAAAACTCTTTCGACGGCATCATCCCGGCACTCAAGGCCAAGAAGTTCGACGGCATTCTTTCTTCCATGAGCATGACCGAGAAGCGTCTGGCGCAGATCGCTTTCTCCGACAAGATCAGCAATGTCCTGCCCCGTCTGATTGCGAAAAAAGGCTCGCCTCTGCTGCCAACCCCCGAATCCCTGCAAGGCAAGCGTGTCGGGATCGAGCAGGGCTCCACCCAGGAAACCTACGCCAGGGCTTACTGGGCGCCGAAGGGTGTCACCGTGACGACCTACCAGAACCAGGACCTGGTGTATCAAGACCTGATCGCCGGCCGCCTCGATGCTGCGCTGCAATCCTCGGTCCAGGCCGATCTGGGCTTTTTGAAAACCGAGGCCGGTCGTGATTTTGCCTTTGCCGGCCCGTTGCTCAAAGACCCGAAAACCCTGGGTGAAGGCGCGGGGATCGGTTTGCGCAAGGAAGACACTGAACTTCGCGAAAAGATCAACGGGGCGCTTGCCGCGATTATCAGTGATGGCACTTACAAGGCGATATCCGACAAGTACTTTTCCTTTGATGTGTACAACTGACGGGTTGCAACTTTCCGTGTAGTTGCAAAGTTGGAAAGCAGGAAAAACAACAGTTAGACAGGCAATGCAAAGTCTGTTCGCGGTGGAGTCGTTCGCCCTGAATCTACTCGACTGATTTACGAATCCAGACTTTGCCGCATTCAAAAACAAGAAAAGCACGATTGGACACGTCAGGCGGCAACGGTCGCAGTGTCGGGTTCAAGGAGAATGTAATGTCCTTGGTAGAGTATGGGCCGCTGATTGCGAGCGGCACCTGGATGACACTGAAGCTGGCGACATTATCGCTGCTGGGCTCAGTCATCATTGGTTTGGCTGGCGCCAGTTCCAAGTTGTCGGGTAATCGTTGGTTGCGCAATATCGCCACCCTTTACACCACGATGATACGCAGTGTTCCTGATCTGGTGACCATGCTGCTGTTGTTCTACAGCATTCAAATAGTCCTGAACCAGATTACCGAAGGGCTGGGAATGGATCAGATCGACATTGATCCCTTTCTCGCCGGTGTCGCGACCCTCGCGTTCATCTACGGTGCCTATTTTACCGAGACCTTCCGCGGTGCTTTCCAGGCGGTCCCGCGTGGCCAGCTGGAGGCGGCCATGGCCTATGGCCTGAGCCCATGGCAGGGGTTCTCTCGCATCCTGTTCCCGCAAATGATGCGTTTTGCCTTGCCCGGTATCGCCAATAACTGGCAGGTGATGATCAAGGCGACTGCACTGGTGTCGATCATCGGCCTGTCCGATATCGTCCGGGCCACCCAGGACGCCGGCAAGAGTTCCATGCAGCTGTTTTACTTCACGGTGATCGGCGCGCTGATTTACCTCGCCATTACCACTCTCTCAAATGGCGTCCTGACCTGGCTTAAACATCATTACTCCGTCGGCATTCGGGAGGCAGAACTGTGATCGCGATTATCCAGGAATACTGGCAAGCGTACCTGTGGTCGGACGGCGTCAACTTTTCCGGCCTGGCAATCACCCTGTGGCTGCTGGTGCTGTCGATTGCCATCGGTTTCGTGCTGTCGGTGCCGCTGGCCGTGGCACGGGTGTCGAAAAACAGGTTCGTGCGGCTTCCGGTCTGGTTCTACACCTATGTGTTTCGCGGCACGCCGCTCTATATCCAACTGTTGATCATCTACACCGGCATCTACAGCTTGAGCGTGGTGCGCGAGCACGAGTTCCTCGACATGTTCTTTCGTGAAGGCTTCAACTGCACGGTGCTGGCGTTCGCGCTCAATACCTGCGCCTACACCACGGAAGTCTTTGCCGGTGCGATCAGGTCGGTGCCCTATGGCGAGGTCGAGGCGGCCCGCGCCTTCGGCATGTCCCGGTTCAATCTGTACCGCCGCATCATCTTGCCTTCGGCCTTGCGTCGCGCACTGCCGTACTACAGCAACGAGGTGATCATGATGTTGCATTCGACCTCGGTGGCGTTCACCGCCACGGTGCCCGACATCCTGAAGGTCGCCCGTGACGTCAACTCGGCCACCTATGCTTCATTCGAAGCCTTCTTCATCGCCGCACTGTTGTACGCGGTGATTGCGCTGTCGCTTGTCTGGCTATTTCGTCGCGGTGAATCCCGCTGGCTGGCCTTCCTGAAACCCCAGGCCGCCTGAAGGCCGCATACACAGGGCAACACCATGTACAAACTGACCGTAGACGATCTGTACAAGAAATATGGCAATCACGAAGTGCTCAAGGGCGTGTCGATCAAGGCCAAGGCTGGCGATGTGATCAGCATCATCGGCTCCTCTGGCTCGGGCAAGAGCACCTTCCTGCGTTGCATCAACTTCCTCGAACAGCCGTGCGCCGGGCGCATCACGGTGAACGCCGAGGAAATCCGCACCGAGAAGGACAAGCACGGCGGGTTGCGCGTGGCCAACCAGAAGCAGTTGCAAAGCATGCGCACCAAGCTGTCGATGGTGTTCCAGCACTTCAACCTGTGGGCGCATATGTCGGTGCTGGAAAACGTGATCGAGGCGCCGATGCATGCGCTGGGCCTGAGCCGCGATGAGGCCGTGGCCCGGGCGCGCAAGTACCTGGCCAAGGTCGGCCTGCCGGCGAGCATGGAGGCCAAGTACCCGTCGCACCTGTCCGGCGGCCAGCAGCAGCGCGTGGCGATTGCCCGGGCCCTGGCGATGGAACCGGAAGTGATGTTGTTCGACGAGCCGACCTCGGCCCTCGATCCGGAGCTGGTGGGCGAGGTGCTGAAGGTGATGCAGGCCCTGGCGGAAGAGGGGCGAACCATGGTGGTGGTGACGCACGAAATGGCCTTTGCCCGCGAGGTCTCCAACCACGTGATTTTCCTGCACCAGGGCAAGATCGAGGAAGAAGGCAACCCGGAGCAACTGTTCAAGCACACCCGCAGCGAACGCCTCAAGCAGTTCCTGGCCGGCAACTTGAAGTAGCCCTTTGGGTAAAGGGCCCTGTTGTCCATCTGGCAGCGGGGCGCATTCCAACAGTGATGAGGTTCCAATGACGTTCTGGTTGCGTAATGTCCGCCCTTACGGCGGTGAAAATGAAGACCTGCTGATTGTTGACGGTCGCATCGGCGATCGTCGGCCAGCCAGCGGCCATCCGGTTGCCGGCGCTGACCTTGACGGGCAGGGTCAATTACTCGTTCCGTCGCTGGTGGAAAGCCACATCCATCTGGACAAGACCCTGTGGGGCCAACCCTGGCGCCCGCACAGCGCAGGCCCGACGCTCAAGGCACGCATCGCCAACGAGCGGCAGATCCTGCGCGAGCTGCAATCACCCATTGCCGAACGAGCGGGTGCCCTGCTTGAGCAATGCATCGCTCGCGGCTCGCTGACGGTGCGCTGTCATGTGGATGCCGATCCCGAGTTGGGGATTGAGCATGTGCAAGCCATGCTTGCGCTGCGCGAACGCTATGCCGATCTGGTGGATATCGAGTTCGTCACCTTCCCGCAGGTGGGCCTGGTCAACCGCCCCGGGGTTGAAGCGTTGATGCGCGAAGCCTTGGCGCTTGGGGTCGAGGTCGTCGGGGGGCTGGACCCCTGCGGCATCGACAACGATCCCATCGCGCACCTGACGATCCTGTTCGAGCTGGCGAGCAAGTTTGATCGCGGCATCGATATCCACCTGCATGACGGTGGCGAGCTGGGGCTTTGGCAGATCGCTCGCATCGTTGATTTCACCGAGCGTTATCAGCTTCAGGGGCGAGTCATGATCAGCCATGCCTTTTGCCTGGGCATGAAAGACTGGTCTCAGGTACAGCCATTGGCTGAACGTCTGGCGGCCAATCGGGTTTCGCTCATGACCACGGCGCCATCGGATATTGCCATCCCGCCCTTCAACGAACTGCGCTCGACGGGCGTCAACGTGTGCCTGGGTTCGGATGGCATTCGCGACGCATGGACCCCCATGGGCAATGGCGACATGCTCGAACGCGCGATGCTGCTGGCGTTGCGCTGCGGCATGAGGACGGACGTGGACATCTGCGCAGCATTTGACGCCGCTTCCGGCAATGGGGCGCGGGCGCTTGGGCGCAGTGATCACGGATTGGCAACCGGGCAAACCGCCAACCTGTTGTTGCTGCCGACAGAGACCCTGAGCGAGGCCGTTGTGTCTCGACCGCTGGCCCGCACGGTGATCAGCCGCGGCAACGTCGTGGCGAAAAATGGCAGCCTGTTGCACAGCCGTTTGTGATTCCAAACACTTTCACCGGATTCCTTGTATGACACATCACTACGACGCCAATGCGCCCTTCAACAAAGTCGACCTGCTGATCGAGCACGGCGTGGTCATTACAGTGGACGATCAACGGCGCGTCATTGAGGACGGCGCGGTGGCCGTGCTCGGCGACCGCATTGTGGCAGTGGGCAGCACGGATGAACTGCGCGCTCGCTATACCGCGCCAAAGATCATCGATGCCCGCAACAAGGCCGTGTTGCCGGGCTTGATCGACAGCCACGCCCACGCCGGCCACGCCATGCTCAAAACCATCGGCGGCGGGGAGGGCGATGCCTGGATGGAGGCTTGCCAGACCATCTACACCTCGGCCTCCGGCGTGGAGTTCTGGGAAGTCGAGGCCCGGTTGTCGGCCCTGGAACGACTCAAATGCGGCACTACCACCGGCGTGTCGATGTTGGGCGGAGGCGACTCGATCATGCGGGTCGACGATCCGATTTATGCGCAACGCCACGCCCGCGCAGTCGCCGAAATCGGTACCCGTTCGGTGGTCGCCGTCGGACCGTCGCGTCCGCCAGCGCCGCGCACCTATCTGGATTGGTCGACAAAACCGCCCACCCGGCGCGTGGTCAGTTTCCAGACCATGTTCGAGGTCTGCGAAGAAGTCGCCCGGACCTGCGACGGTATGGGCGACGGCCGGGTACGCATTGCCATCACCTTGCCGGTGTACGCGCCACAGTACGAGCTCGAGCATCTGGCGCTGGCACCTTTGTTCCGCCAACAAGCTCGGGATTACCGGGCGCTGGCCCATCGCTATGGCCTGACGTTCACCCAGGATGGCCATCGCGCCGGCACGCTGGCGCTGGCCCATCGTGAGCTGGGCCTGCTCGGCCCGAACGCTTTCATGTCGCACTGCATCGACCTGACCGAGGAAGATATCGCCCTGTGCCGCGAGACCCAGACCAGCATCGTGCACAACCCGAGCGCCATCATGTCGATCCTGGGGCGCTGCCCGGTGCCGGAGCTGATCGAGGCCAATGTCACGGTCGCCCTGGGCTCTGACGGTGCCGCCCCGGACCGCGGTTACGACATGTTCCGCCATATGTTCCAGTGCATGCACTACCACCGCCGCCATTTCCGCGACCCGGACATCCTGCCCCAGGGCAAAGTCCTGGAAATGGTCACGATCGATGCCGCCAGGGCACTCTCGATGGAGCACGAGATTGGCTCGCTGGAAGTCGGCAAGAAAGCCGACATCATCCTGATCGACCTGTTCAAGCCGCACCTGATGCCGATGAACATGCCGGTCCACCGTGTCACCTGCTTCGCCAACGGCGCGGACGTGTGCACCACCATCGTCGACGGCAAGATTTTGATGGAGGACTACGTCGTGCGCGCCGTCGACGAGGCGGCAGTGTTGGCCGAGGTGCAAGCGGAGTCGGAACGCATGCTCGACCGCAGCGGCTTGCGCCATCTGACAAAAGAGTCGCAAAGCCTCTGGCGGTTCGCGCGCTATCACTCGACTGGTTGAAAAGCGGCTTCAACCACTCCCGTACAAACCCTGTATGAGCGAGCCGGCTCGCGAAGCGGCCGTGCCTGTGTGCCTGGAAAACGGCTTTCGCGAGCAGGCTCGCTCCCACGGAAACCCCAAAAATAAACAGTCACCCCGATCAGAAAGATGGGCGTGACCGTACGTTCAATAATAAAAAAAGAGCAAAGCACCATGCATATGATGAAGTGGAACATTCTTGCCCTGTCGGTTGCCGCCAGCCTCTCGCCACTGGCGATGGCCGCGTCCCAGGACGACAGCAAGGGTTTCGTTGACGACAGCACTCTCTCGATCCTGACTCGCCTGCAATACATGAACCGCGACTTCAAGCACGGTTACAGCAACCCCACCAACGGTGGCAGAAGCGGTTATCGTCAGGACACCGGCCTGGCCGAGCGAATCAATTACACCTCCGGTTTCACTCAAGGCACCATCGGAGTGGGTGTCGATACTTATGCCATAGGTACCGTCAAGCTCGACGGCGGCAAGGGCCGTGCAGGCAATGCCATGTTTCAGGTCAACAATGATGGCTCCGAAGCTAAAACCCAGTCGGCCGCGGGGGGCGCAGTCAAATTTCGCGTTTCTGACACCGTCGCCAAATACGGCAATCAAGTGGTGGTCAACCCGGTGTTCAGCATGAGCGATAGCCGCCTGATTCCCGAAGTCTCGACCGGCACCCTGGTGACCAGTAAAGAAATCAAGGGGCTGGAATTAAACGCCGGCCACTTCACCGCGCTGCGTACCCAGACAGGGCAGTTCAATGACAGTGCGGGTCTGGACGCTGCCGATTTCGCTAGTGCGTCCTATCAGTTCAGCCCGGATCTTGTGGCTGGTGTCGCCGCTTCCAATGTTGAAAACAATTTCAAGAAGAAGTACCTCAACATCAATTACAACCTGCCTCTCGCAGAGGGGCAGGCGTTGAACTTCGACCTCAATGCCTACAACACCCATAGCCAGGGACAAGAACTATCCGGCAAGGTGGACAACAACCTGTGGAGTCTTGCAACGGCCTACAGGCTGGGGGCGCACAAGTTCACTGTTGCGTATCAACGCTCTTCCGGCGACACCCCCTATGCCTATGGGGTAGACGGCGGTGATGCCGTTTATGTGGCCAACTCCATCCAGATGTCCGACTTCGACGGTGCACAAGAGCGTTCCTGGCAGGGGCGCTACGACTTGAACATGGCGGAATACGGCGTTCCAGGGCTGAGTTTCATGACCCGTTATGTGTACGGCGACAATATCCGCACGACAGAAGGCCCCGAAGGCCGCGAGCGCGAGCTCAACGTCGAATTCAGGTATGTCGTACAGGATGGCGCGGCCAAAGATCTTTCCATGCGCCTGCGTGTCGCTTACTTTCGCGCCAACGATGCTTACATCCAGGCCGCCAACAACAACGATATCGGCCCTGGCAATGACGACATACGGCTCATCTTCAACTATCCGCTGAACATTCTGTAAATCACCAAAGCCCTTTTCAGGGGCGTCTTTAAATCCCGGAAAGAACAGAGAAGGCGCCCATCCCCATTGGGCGCCTTCTTGATTGAGTGGATTTTCCAGGCCCTGAGTTGCCCGGTAGTTCATGGCTGCCGTCACCTTTTGTAAAATGCCTTCGTTCGCCTGCAAGGCGACTTCAACAATCTGAGCCTGAGGCATCCATGATCGACGTTTCTGTAGCATTACTTTTTGCAGGCGCTTGCATTGCGCTCACACTGACGCCTGGCCCAGACATGCTGTTGATCGCTTCGCGCAGCCTTAGCCAAGGTCGAGCTTCGGGCTTTGTATCGCTTGCCGGCATTCAGGCAGGCACTTATTGCCACGCATTGGCCGCAGCACTGGGACTGTCGCAGTTGGTGACCGCTGTGCCCGCTGCTTACGACCTCGTCAGATTCGCCGGTGCCGCGTACCTGGCATTTCTTGCGTGGAAGGCGATCACCAGTAGTTTGTCACCCTTGGCACCGGATGAAGCCTTGCCCACCACGCCGCTATTGCGCATTTTTCGACAAGGTCTGGTGACCAATCTGTTGAATCCGAAAATGGCGCTATTTGTACTGGCTCTGTTTCCCCAATTCGTGGACCCCACCAAAGGCTCCCTGGTGGTGCAAATGCTGACATTTGCGACCATTTTGAATGCCATCGGATTGGTCGTGAATGGGGCTGTGATTCTCTTGGCGAGCAAGGTCGGGAACAAGCTGGCCGGCAATGCCAGTATTGCCAAGCGACTGAATCAGCTATTGGGTGCGGTTTTCATGGGGCTGGCTGTTCGTTTGGCGCTGTTTTCCGGGAAGTAAGTCGACGTTGTGTGTGCGCTTCTGGCCGATTTCTGCTTGTCAGGAAGGGCTGGAATCGGCCAAAAGGGGTCAGTCCATCTGTCTACAAAATAAGGGACGATTGAGTCGAAACCAGACAAAACGTTGATACCTATACGAACGAGGAGCGGAAGAGACTTCCGAACGGTCACGTGTGTGGTGGCGTTTTGCTTGCCTGTAGGAGACCTTGATCGTAGGCTTGGTCTCCAGATCAAGGCGGTCATAGTTCGCCAGACGCCACAGAACCAATAAATTCAGCAGGGAGTTTTTCTAGCGATGGAAATCAGAGAGTCAATAATTCACGGGGTTTTGAAGGCTAAAGAAACAAACGGTGCGGATTCTATTGCTATGCGCCGCCGACCTGTTGTTTTGCCCCTGGATGATCGACTCACTACGTTGTGTACAGACGTCCTAGCTCTTTATACAAAGTTGAGTAATGGCTATGGTACTTTTGGGCAGGGAGCTGCTCACCCATTCCCAAACATTATGCAGGACTATTCCAACGAACAGTCTGACATCATCGAATTTAGCAATACATCCTGTGATCTCATTGCCGACAGGATGAAAGACCAGTTCATGGCCACTACGAGTTGGCCTCTGTTTGTCCGATACACTAACCAAGGAAGAGACTGGCTTTTAATTGCGATGCTTAAGCTAAAGGAGGGGGTGGGCATTGATGAGGAAACCCTCGACCTCAATAACTCTCTCTCATTCGATATTAGCCACCTACATGAAGCTGCACGCGTTGATATCGAAAAATGGCAGAATAACCAGCAGCCTTACTTGTCTTTTATAAAACGTAGAGCCGGCGAGTCTGAGATCACTCAATATTTCAGGGCCGCCATATCTTGTACAGAATATACTGACGCAAAGCACAATACTGAAGTTGCCGTAAAAGCTATGGAGGATTACTGTGCTACTCAAGGATGGGATGCAGATCGCTGTCAGTTAACTCGAGACAGGCTTTACAATTTCTGCAATGAGCGAAAGCAAGAAGAAGCTCCGGTAAATCTGACGGCTCTCTCTGCGCACATAAACGAACAAGACCCTGAAAGCTTTGTACAGTATGTCAGAGAAAACAACTACGAAGTCAGTGAGATTTTTTCTCCAAATCCTGCAACTTATAAAAAGCTCATGCGCGTAAGTCGCCGCTTTGGCTCCATTAGCGTGAGTTTTGATGTGAACGACCTACGTACCGAAACCGTTTACTACGATTCGGACACCGACTCCATTATAATTCAACGCCCTCCAGCAGAGCTTGTCAGGGATATGAAGAAAGCTCTTGGGGAATTAGAATATGCCGAAGAGCAAGCTTGAAATATCAGTAGAATCATTTAGAGCTCTCAACGGCAGAGAAGTATCGCGCGGGCGAGTAAGTGGCACAGCAATAGACCCTAGTTTCTCTAAAGTCACTGGAGACCTAGAGCAAGCTGGACTACTGATTTCGTCAAACCCAGAAACTGGCATGATAATTTTCAGGGCTCTCTCTGCGAGTAATGAGTATTTTGCACAATCACTGACTGATCTCCTTGCCGGTGCGTCTAGAAAAAAGAAGTGCCCAAAAGAGTTCTACATCGCGGAACTAAATTACCTTTTTAGCCCAACAGACGTCGATCGACCTCCACCGATTCAAGCCTATTTGGATACAGTATTTCTTGTAGAGTCCTTAAG
>NZ_JBNNVQ010000022.1:0-68887 GCF_050280625.1 Pseudomonas sp. NPDC089569 | reverse complement strand
ACCTTCCGCCGAAAGCTCGAACGGGAAGGCTGTTCCTATCAGGAAATCAAGGACGAAGTCCGGCGCGCGGTGGCTTTCGAACAACTGCGAACCACCTGCGTCGCGACGAAAAAGTTCTGGCGACCGTGAACCACCTGGTTCTCGACGAAGCCGACGAAATGCTGAAGCTGGGCTTCATGGATGACCTGGAAGTGATCTTCAAGGCCATGCCGGAAACCCGTCAGACCGTACTGTTCTCGGCCACCTTGCCGCAGTCGATCCGAGCGATCGCCGAGCGTCACCTGAAGGACCCGAAACACGTCAAGATCCAGAGCAAGACCCAGACCGTCACCGCGATCGAGCAGGCTCACCTGCTGGTTCACGCCGACCAGAAGACTTCTGCCGTTCTCAGCTTGCTGGAAGTGGAAGATTTCGACGCGCTGATCATGTTCGTGCGTACCAAACAAGCGACTCTGGATCTGGCCAGCGCCCTGGAAGCCAAAGGCTACAAAGCCGCCGCGCTGAACGGTGATATTGCCCAGAACCAGCGTGAGCGTGTCATCGATTCCCTCAAGGATGGCCGTCTGGACATCGTTGTGGCGACCGACGTTGCCGCTCGTGGCCTGGACGTGCCGCGCATCACTCACGTATTCAACGTTGACATGCCGTACGACCCGGAATCCTACGTTCACCGTATCGGCCGTACCGGCCGTGCCGGTCGCGAAGGTCGTGCGCTGTTGCTGGTAACGCCGCGTGAGCGCCGCATGTTGCAGGTGATCGAGCGCGTAACCGGTCAGAAAGTGGCTGAAGTTCGCCTGCCGGATGCTCAATCCGTTCTGGACGCACGCATCAAGAAACTGACCAACAGCCTGTCGCCACTGGTGGCCGACGCCGAATCGACCCACGGTGATCTGCTCGATCGCCTGACCGCCGACATCGGTTGCAGCCCGCGTGCCCTGGCCGCAGCCCTGCTGCGCAAGGCTACCAATGGTCAAGCGTTGAACCTGGCCGCTATCGAGAAAGAGCGTCCGCTGGTGCCGAACAACACGCCGCGTGGTGATCGTCCGGAGCGTTCCGGTGATCGTCCGGAGCGTGGTGATCGCGAGCGTCGCGCTCCAATGCCACTGGCCGAAGGTCGTGCTCGTTGCCGTACCGCGCTGGGTGCGCGTGATGGTATCGCGGCCAAGAACCTGCTGGGTGCCATCCTCAATGAAGGTGGCCTGGCACGTGAAGCCATCGGTCGTATCCAGGTACGTGACAGCTTCAGCCTGGTCGAGCTGCCGGAAGATGGCCTGGATCGCTTGCTGACCAAGCTCAAGGACACTCGCGTTGCCGGTAAGCAGTTGAAGCTGCGTCGCTACCGCGAAGATTGATCCGCTTTCGGGCTGATCAATAAAAAATCCCCGACTCGTTCGGGGATTTTTTTTGCCTGTTGTTTTGTGTCTGGACTGGGATCAGTGGCGCCACCAATCGCGAGCAGGCTCGCTCCCACATGGGCATGCAGCCTTTGGTGGGAGCGAGCCTGCTCGCGATGGGGGCAACTCGGTGTGAGGGTTATCCGAAGCGGTAAATGTCCATGCCCAGCGCGCCCATGGTGAACCCCTTGTGGGCCACACTGAAATCGCCTCCGGCACTGCGGGCGAAGTACAGCGGCAGCAAATGCTCATCGCTGGGATGGTTGCGTACGGCGTTTGGCGCCAGCTGACGATAATCGTGCAGTGCCGCTTCGTCGTTGGCCTCCAGTTTCTCGATCATCCAGTCACGAAACACCTGAGCCCAGGGTTCCACGCTTTCGGGGCCTGCATGCCAATCGAGTTCCCGCAGATTGTGGGTAATGCTGCCGGAGCCGATCAACAGCACGCCATCTTCGCGCAGGCTGCTCAGGGCATGGCCGACGCGTGTCTGCAGGGCCGGGCCGCCACGACTGGGCAGGGAAACCTGGACAATCGGGATATCGGCCTGCGGATACATCAACGACAAGGGCACCCAGACGCCGTGGTCGAACGGTCGCTGGGGGTCGAGACGCGCTGGAAGATCGGCTTCATTCAGCAGCTTTGCAACGTCTGCTGCGAGGCGGGGATCGCCGGGCGCCGGGTATTGCACTTCGAACAGTGCCCTGGGAAACCCGCCGAAATCGTGCCAGGTTTCAGGTTGGGGATTTGCGCTGACCAGCAGTTCATGGCTTTCCCAGTGTGCGGAAACAATCACGATCGCTTTGGGTTTTGGCATTTCCATTGCCAGGCGAGCCAGGGCCGGCCCACTGGCGCCAGGCTCCAGGGCCAGCATGGGGGAGCCGTGGGATATGTAAAGACTGGGGAACATCAATGCGCTCCTGAGAGTTAAGATGGCACCATCTTCAGTCAGATCATTGATCTAAATCTAATATAAGTTTTAGGGTGTTTTGATCGAATTTTCGGGGTTAGCTATGCAGCCGGAGTTTTGGCACAAAAAGTGGGCATCGAATCAGATCGGCTTTCACCTGCCGCAGGTGAACCCTTATCTGAAGCGGTTCTGGCCGCAATTGGGGCTGGAAGCCAGTACGCGGGTACTGGTGCCATTGTGCGGCAAGAGCCTGGATCTGTTGTGGCTCGCGCACTGTGGGCACGAGGTACTGGGGATCGAGTTGTCGGAGAAAGCCGTGGAGGACTTCTTCAACGAACATCAATTGGATCCGTCAATCAGTGAGCAAGGCCCCTTCAATGTCTATCGGGCCGGCTCCATCGAGCTTTGGTGTGGCGATTTCTTTGCCTTGACCCCAGGCGATGTCGCGGATTGTTCGGCGCTCTACGATCGTGCTGCACTGATTGCGCTGCCGTCATCGATGCGTGAGCAATACGCGGCGCACTTGAACCGGATACTGCCCAAGGGTTCCATGGGGCTGATGATCACGCTCGATTATGATCAGTCACAGATGGCCGGGCCGCCCTTTGCCGTGCTCGATGATGAAGTACAGCGATTGTTCGGGGCTTCATGGGCACTGAAAATTCTGGAAGATCAGGATGTCCTGAGCGAGAGCGGGAAGTTCCTGGATGCCGGCGTTACGCGGCTTGAGGAGCGGGTTTATCGCTTGATGAGTCGCTAGTTGTCTGTGGCGCTCGGCGGGCACAAAAAAGGGACGATTTGATCGTCCCTTTTTTGGATTTATCGCAGGGTCATTAGCCGCGACGATGCAGTGCGTCGATACGCTCTTCCAGTGGGGGGTGGCTCATGAACAGGCGGGCGAACCCCTGTTTGATGCCACCGTTGATGCCAAAGGCATTGAGTGTATCGGGCATGTGTACCGGCAAGCCTTGTTCCGCACGCAGGCGCTGCAGGGCACTGATCATGGCACCTGTGCCGGCAAGTTGGGCACCGGCTTCGTCGGCGCGGAACTCCCGCTTGCGCGAGAACCACATGACGATCGCGCTGGCCAGAATACCCAGCACCAGTTCGGCGAAGATTGTCGCCACATAGTAGGCGATGCCCTGGCCTTCCTCGTTCTTGAAGATCACTTTGTCGACAAAGTTGCCGATGATCCGTGCGAAGAACATCACGAAGGTGTTGACCACCCCTTGTATCAACGCCAGGGTGACCATGTCGCCATTGGCCACGTGGCCGATCTCGTGAGCCAGAACGGCCTTCACTTCTTCCGGCGAAAAACGCTCTAGCAAGCCCTGGCTGACCGCGACCAGCGCGTCGTTCTTGTTCCAGCCGGTAGCGAAGGCATTCGCCTCGTAGGCCGGGAAAATCCCGACTTCGGGCATCTTGATCCCGGCTTCACGGGATAGCTGCTCGACCGTTTGCAGCAGCCATTGCTCATGACGAGTACGTGGCTGGCTAATGATCTGGGTGCTGGTGCTCATTTTCGCCATCCACTTGGAGATGAACAGCGAGAACAGGGAGCCGGCGAAACCAAAGACTGCACAGAAAATCAGCAGCTGATTGAGGTTGAGATCAACCCCGTTGGCCGCCATGAACCCGTTGAAGCCGAAAAGGCTCAGGGTGATGCTGGCAATCAGCACGACCGCCAGGTTAGTGGCCAAAAACAGCAGGATGCGCATCATGGTTGTAGAAATCTCCTTTTGCTAAAGATGTAGCGTACTGCCGGGTATATAAGGTGCTGCAGCAGGCTATTCAACCGGGTGACTATTTCAAACTGTGTCCTACGGCAATAGCTTAGCTGTTTGCAGGATTTTTCCGATGCAGGGGCGGGAAGTGTTTGAAATCCAGCAAGCGTCCCAGGCCCTGTCGTTGTTGGGCGTGAGCGAGCGGGCGATTACAGGGCAGGCATTAAAAGAAAGAACAGCGTGGCATGACGCACACATATGTTGCTGAATGAATCACCGTGCGCACCATCGGTGTCGCACGGTGAAGATCACTTACTGGCGATAGGACTTGAGGAAGTTGCCGATGCGTCCGATGGCCATGTCCAGGTCATCGACACGCGGCAGGGTCACGACACGGAAGTGGTCCGGCCATGGCCAGTTGAAGGCAGTGCCTTGCACGACCAACAGTTTCTCGGAGAGCAGCAGGTCGAGGACGAACTTCTCGTCGTTGTGGATCGGACAGACTTTCGGGTCGATGCGCGGGAACGCATACAGGGCCCCCATCGGTTTGACGCAACTCACTCCCGGAATGTCATTGAGCAGTTCCCAGGTGCGGTTGCGCTGTTCCAGCAGGCGGCCTGGCGGCAGTACGAGGTCGTTGATGCTCTGATAGCCGCCCAGTGCCGTCTGAATGGCGTGTTGGCTCGGCACGTTGGCGCACAGGCGCATGTTGGCCAGCATGTCGATGCCTTCGATGTAGCTCTGGGCGTGCTGCTTCGGACCGGAAATGGCCACCCAGCCGGAGCGGAAGCCGGCCACGCGGTAGGACTTGGACAGGCCGTTGAAGGTCAGGCACAGCAGATCGGGTGCCAGGGAGGCGGTGCACACATGCACGGCGTCATCGTAGAGGATCTTGTCGTAGATCTCGTCGGAGAACACCACCAGATTGTGCTGGCGGGCCAGTTCGAGCATGTCCAGCAACACTTCCCTTGGGTACACCGCGCCGGTCGGGTTGTTAGGGTTGATGATCACCAGGGCTTTGGTGTTCGGGGTGATCTTTGCCTTGATGTCGGCGATGTCGGGCCACCAGTTGGCCTGCTCGTCGCACAGGTAGTGCACCGGATTGCCGCCGCCCAGGCTCACGGCTGCGGTCCACAGCGGGTAGTCCGGCGCCGGGACCAGAACTTCATCGCCATTGTTGAGCAGGGCCTGCATGGCCATGACGATCAGTTCGGAAACCCCGTTGCCCAGGTAAATATCTTCGATACCGACGCCTTCTACCTGCTTTTGCTGGTAGTACTGCATGACCGCCTTGCGCGCGCTGAACAGGCCCTTGGAGTCGCTATAGCCCTGTGCGGTCGGCAGGTTGCGGATGACGTCCTGGAGAATTTCGTCCGGGGCTTCGAAACCAAAGGGTGCCGGATTGCCGATGTTCAGCTTGAGGATGCGATGGCCTTCCTCTTCCAGGCGTTTGGCGTGCTTGAGCACCGGGCCGCGAATGTCGTAGCAGACGTTGGCGAGCTTGTTCGATTTGCTGACCTGCATGGCGATGTGTTCCCGAAAATGAACGATCCAGCCGGCGAGTGAACAACCTAACTGGGAATCCCGCGTAATCCACGGACCTGGCGCCTTGAGCGCCCACACCCATAAATCCGTTTGAATGCGCGGTGTCTGGCTGCCAGACTGGCGTTTGACGAGGCGCAATCATACGTGCCGCCCGATCAGTGGAAAAGGGACTGATCGGGCTTTTTCAGCTGCCGAGGTGTGATGATGGAAAAGTTGGAAAAAACCCTGGAAGAATGGAAGGCCATGCTCGATCCAGAGCAGTACAACGTGTGCCGGCTCAAGGGCACCGAGCGCCCGTTCTCCGGCAAATACAACGCTACCAGGACCGACGGCGTATATCACTGTATCTGCTGCAACGAGCCGCTGTTCGACTCGAAAACCAAGTTCGACTCAGGCTGTGGCTGGCCCAGCTTCTACGCGCCGATCGGTGACAGCGCCATGGTCGAAATCCGCGATACCAGCCACGGCATGATCCGCACCGAAGTGGTCTGTGCCAAATGCGATGCGCACCTGGGCCACGTCTTTCCTGACGGTCCGCCACCGACTGGCCTGCGTTACTGCATCAACTCGGTGTGCCTGGACCTCAAACCCCGCGAATAATGCGATCACCCCCCCCACTGTAGGAGCCAGGCTTGCCGGCGAAAGCGATCTCGAGGACGCTATCGTCTGTAGGAGCGAGGCTTGCCCGCGAAGGCGGCCTGAAGTCGTGCGATGTCATTGAAAACGCTTCGCCGGCAAGCCTGGCTCCTACAGGAGGGGGAGGGGAGAGGGGGCAACGTTTGATTATTTAAATTGTGTGCAATTCAATTGTTCGCTATGTTTGGTTCGTCTTCCTGAAAACAGAGCCATCATCATGAGCGACAACCTGCTGAGCATTCCTTGCACCACCATCAAGGGTGAGCAAAAGACCCTGGCGGATTTCGCCGGTAAAGCGGTGCTGGTGGTCAACACGGCCAGCAAATGCGGTTTTACCCCGCAGTACAAGGGCCTCGAAGAACTGTGGCAGACCTACAAGGACAAAGGCCTGGTGGTACTGGGCTTTCCCTGCAATCAGTTCGGCAAGCAGGAGCCGGGCAATGAAGGGGCGATCAGTGAGTTCTGCGAGCTGAACTACGGTGTCAGCTTCCCGCTGTTCAAAAAAATCGAGGTCAACGGCGCCGGGGCCCACCCACTGTTCGTGCAATTGAAAAAACGTGCGCCGGGCGTGTTGGGCTCCCAGGGCATCAAGTGGAATTTCACCAAGTTTCTGATCGGCAAGGATGGCCAGTTGGTCAAGCGCTTCGCTCCGGCCACCAAGCCACAGGACCTGAGCCGCGAGATCGAAGCGCTGCTCAAATGAATACCTTGTCCGTCGACTCCCTGAATCTCGACAGCCAGCTGTGTTTCAAGCTGTACGCGGCTTCCCGGGCGGTGATCCGTGCCTACAAGCCGATGCTCGATCAACTGGGCCTGACGTACCCCCAATACCTGGCGATGCTGGTGCTGTGGGAGTGGCAGGAGGCCACCCCGAAGCAGCCGACCGTCAAGGCGCTGGGTGAACGCCTGGCACTGGATTCGGGCACGTTGACACCGTTGCTCAAGCGACTGGAGCAATTGCAACTGGTTCAGCGTCAGCGCTCGGCCCGGGATGAGCGTGAGGTGCACCTGAGTCTGTCATCGAACGGCATGGCACTGCGCGATCGGGTCGGACCGCTCAAGGCGCGACTGTTGTGTGACAGCGGAGTGGATCTGGATCGCCTGAGCGATTTGCGCGCGGGCCTGGATCACCTGTTGGGGCAAATCAAGGCATTGTCGTAGCAGGTATCCATAGATCCAGGAGTGCCGCCAGTTCTTCCCGGCGAAAAGGTTTGGCCAGATAGTCGCTCATGCCCGCCGCACGACAGCGTTCGCGTTCTTCGGACATGGCGTTGGCGGTCAGGGCGACGATAGGCAATTGCGGCCAGCGTCCGCTGCGACGAATTTGTCGACTGGCTTCATAGCCGTCCATCACTGGCATGTTGCAGTCCATCAGCACCAGGTCGAATTCGCTGCTTTCCAACTGATCCAGTGCCTCGGCGCCATGGGCGGCGGCGACCACATCGCAGCCGAGCTTGCCGAGCATGCCTTTGGCAACCAGTTGATTGACCGGATTGTCTTCGACCAGCAGCACTCGTGCGCGACGATGCGGGGATTGTGCGTCTATCCGGTCACCGTTGAGGGTGGCGACTTCCGGTTGCAGGATGCGCCGCAAGGTCTGATAAAGGGCATTGCGCGCCAGGGGGCGCGCTTGCTGCTGCAATGGGCTCAGGGCATTGACCTGTTCGCTGGGCAGGAAGTTGCCGTAGGCAGTCACCAGCAGGATCGGTGCGGTCATGGTCGGGCGCAGGTTGAACAGGCACTCGGGGCAATCGGTAATCAGCACATCGGGATCCAGGCCAATCAACGAGTCATCGATGGCGCGTTGCTGGTAATCCAGTCCCCAGCCGGGCAGGACACTGTCGAGCAGTTCCGCCAGGCCGCTGCTGGCGGCAGTGATGGCGACGACCTTGCCCTGCAGGGAGGGCGGGAGCTGGGCCCGGGTATGACGAGGCAACGGCAGATGTGCGCAGAACTGGCTGCCAAAACCGGCTTCGGAGCTGATGCTCAGGCGTCCTTGCATGGCTTCGCAGAGGTTGTAGGTCAAGGCCAGGCCCAGACCGGTGCCGCCAAATTGCCGGGTAATCCCGGCACCGGCCTGGGTGAAGGGCTGGAAAATCTTGACCTGGGCGTCCTGGGGGATGCCGATACCGGTGTCGCAGACTTCGATTCTGACGCCATCGCCGAATGTCGACAGGCGCACGTCGACCCGCCCGAAACGGGTGAATTTGAGTGCGTTGGACAGCAAATTGCTGACGATCTGTCGAACTCGGGTCGGATCGCCGAGGACCAGGGCCGGGAAGAGCGGATCGATCAGGCAAGTCAATTCAACGCTGGGTGCTGCGTTTTGCGATAACAGATTGGCGGTGTCTTCGATCAGTGAGCCGAGATCGAACGGAATGTGTTCGAGTTCGAGTTGGCCGGCATCGAATTTCGACAGGTCGAGAATGTCGTTGAGCAATTCCACCAGCACCTTGCCCGAGTCATGGGCGATGGACAGTTGTTGCTGTTGCTCGGCATTCAGAGGACCGTCCAGTGACAGCGCAATCATGCCCAGCAGGCCATTGAGGGGGGTGCGGATTTCATGACTCATGTTGGCCAGGAACACCGAACGTGCTTCGGCCATGTCCAGGGCGGTGCTGCGGGCAACTTCCAGTTCCTGATTGGACAGGCTGAGCCGGGCGTTGATCGCCTTGAGCTCTGCGGTACGCGCCGAAACAATGTTTTCCAGTTGGCTGAGGTAGTCGGTCAGACGGTTTTCCGCACTGCGTCGCTGCTGGATTTCGGTCGCGACGCTTTCGAATTGCTGGTTGGCGACTTTCACCAGAACACCGATTTCATCATTGGCATGACCGGCGGGGCATACCAGAGTGGTCGGTTCGACACTGCGCGAATCGCGACCGCTGAGTTCGCGGATAATACGCACCAGCGGTTTGGTCAGCATCACATAGAACAGCGCCAGCAGAATCCCGGTCAGTATCAGGCTGCGAGCGAAGCCGTTCAGCAAGGTGACTTCCGCACGTCGCAGGAATCGATAACCGAACGAGTAAGTGTCGACGTCCAGTTTCAATGTACCGAGGGATTCGTTGGGAAGGTGGTCCAGATAGAGGCGGTCTTCGAATTGCCGGTCGGCACCGAACAGCAGATCGCTGAGCACACGATAGCCGCTTTGCAGGCCGGGGCGCTTGACGTTGGCCAGCACGTTGCCATTGTTGTCGGTCAGCCTTGCGCCGATGATGGCCGGCGAGCGCAAAAGGCCCAGGGTCAGTTCCTGAGCGAGCTCGGCGTCGATGTTGTAGGCGATGCGTGATGCCGGATTGTGGCTGATTTCCAGCAAAGACAGGATTTCACGGTTGATGGAGGCGTCTTCGCTGGCATAATCGATGCCTATTTGCAGCAGGCTGAGCAGCGTGCCCAGAATAAAACCGACCAGCACAGTAAGCCGGGCTTGTTTGTAAGACAGCCGGTTGGTGAACTTTATATCCATGGGGTGCTGGACCACTTCCGTTTCCCTTCGCTGCTCAAGCATAGCCGATCATGCTTGGATGCCGGTGTTCTGGCGAGCCCTCGCACCGGGGCAGGCTCCGGTTTTCGAACGCTGTGTTTCGTCGCTGTATCGTCATCATCACTGTGAACGTGCCCGAGGAGAAGACGTGGATTCCCGATTGAATGCTTTTCTTGAGCGTGCCGATGCCGTTCTGGCCCGTATCGAACCGCTGCTGCCTACGCCCCGGCAAGCCATTGACTGGACACATTGCCTGGCTGCGCGCTGGCAGCGCGAGGGCCGCAGTGGTTTTCTGCTGCCGCTGGAAGTCAGCCTCGACATGCGTTTGTCCGATTTGATCGGCGTTGATCGACAAGTGGAACAATTGGGGCGCAATACCCGGCAGTTTCTCGATGGCCTGCCGGCCAACCACGCCTTGCTCTGGGGCTCGCGGGGCACTGGCAAGTCGTCCCTGGTCCGCGCCTTGCTGGCCGAGCACGCCAGGGACGGCTTGCGTCTGATCGAGATCGAGCGCGATCACCTGGCGGATTTGCCCCGTGTGGTCGAGCAGATCTCCAGGTTGCCGCAGCGATTCGTATTGTTCTGCGATGACCTGTCATTCGAGTCGGGCGAGGGCGATTATCGCGTGCTCAAAAGCGTCCTCGACGGCTCCCTCGAACAGGCGCCGGACAATGTTCTGTTGTACGCCACCTCCAACCGGCGCCACCTGGTACCGGAAAAGGAAAGCGATAACGAAAACTGGAAAAGGGTCGATGGCGAATTGCACCCCAGCGAAGCGGTGGAAGACAAGATCGCCCTGTCGGATCGCTTCGGCCTCTGGCTGTCCTTCTATCCGTTTACCCAGGAACATTTTCTCAATGTCGTCGAGCACTGGATCGGTCAGTTGGCCGAGAAGGCCGGCCTTGAGTGGCAGCGTACCGAGGAGCTGGACATCCTCGCCGTGCGCTGGGCCACCGGGCGCGGGAATCGTAACGGACGTTGCGCGTATCAATTTGCCCGTTATTGGGTCGGGCTGAAACTGTTGGAGCACAAGGCATGATCGATCTACAACACAGTGGCCAGGGTCTGGAAGGCTACGCGATGCTGCACGCACAGCTGGAATCGCTGCTGGCCGATGAGCGGGACTTCATTGCCAATGCCGCGCAGTTCTCGGCATTCCTGTTCAATCAGCTCGAGGACCTGAACTGGGCGGGTTTCTACCTCAATCGCAATGAAGAACTGGTGCTGGGCCCTTTCCAGGGGCAGATAGCCTGTGTGCGGATTCCCTTCGGGCGCGGCGTGTGCGGGACGGCGGCGGCGACCTTGCAGACGCAGTTGGTCGAAGACGTGCATGCGTTTCCCGGGCATATCGCCTGCGACAGTGCCTCGAACAGTGAGCTGGTGGTGCCGCTGGTCAAGGAAGGGCGCCTGATCGGCGTGCTGGACCTCGACAGTCCGAAACTGGCGCGTTTCACCGCGCAGGATCAGGCCGGTATCGAACAACTGGCGGCCATTTTCCTGCGCCTGACCGATTGCTGATCACATCGTCAGGCCGGCCTTGATCAGCAAGCCTGACGTGTCGACCGCGTCAATCTGTTGCGGGGCCAGGAAGCGTTCGGCGTACTGCCGGTAGATGTTTGCCTTGATGAACAGTCCGAACAAGGGTGGATCTATGTGCGCGTCCCTGCACATGGTGGCCATGATGCCCAGCGCTTCGCTCAAGGGTTTGGCTTTCTTGTACGGACGATCTGCAGCCGTCAGGGCTTCGAAAATATCGGCAATGGCCATCATCCGCGCCGGCAGACTCATGTCCTCGCGCTTCAAGCGTTTGGGGTAGCCGGTACCGTCCATTTTTTCATGGTGGCCACCGGCTATTTCCGCAACGTTGCGCAGATGGCCAGGGAAGGGCAGATGACTGAGCATAAGAATGGTCTGCACCATGTGATGATTGATGATGTAGCGCTCTTCGTTCGTCAGCGTGCCGCGAGAAACGCCCAGGTTGTACAGTTCTCCTCGGTTGTATTTGTAGCGCGGTACATCGAGTTTGAATCCCCAGGGATTGTCCGGTGCGATCAGTTCGGTTTCGGCGCGTTCGAACAAGTGTTCGGGTTTGTCCGCCAGCAATGGCTCGGTGACCGGGAGCGTTGCGGGTGACGTGCGAGCCTGGCGCTGGTTCTCTTCCCAGGAGACGCCCAGCCTGTCATCAAGAGTGCGTGTCCAGGTGCGTTGGCCAATGGCGCGCAAACGTTGCAGATCGCTCTCGGCCATCGCTTCGCCGCCAAGGTTGCAGCGGGCGACAAAGGTGAAGTCGTCATCCAGTTCCGCCAGGATTTCATCACGCACCTGTGCCAAACGTTCTTTATCACCACCCTCGGCGACCGCTTGCCAATAGCTGATCCATGCATCGCGCTTGAGCACTTCGAAGCGGGTGCGGATTTCGTGGATGCGATCGTTGAGGGTTTCCAGTTTCGTGGCTTTATCGACGACGTATTCAGGCGTGGTGATCTTGCCGCAGTCATGCAGCCAGGCGGCGATATGCAACGCCTCCCAATCATCGTCGGTGGGGCGGTAGTCGCTGAAGGCCGGTTCCTGGCTAGTTGCGGCGGCCCGTGCGAGCATCAGGGTCAGGGCCGGCACACGCTGGCAATGTCCGCCGGTATAGGGACTCTTGGCGTCAATCGCGCCGGCCAGCAACTTGATGAATGCATCCATCAGCTGTTTCTGCCGGTCTTGCAGCCGCTGACTTTCGATGCTGACCGCAGCCGCACCGGACACGGCCTGCAGAAAGGCAATACGGTCCGGGCGGAGTTTTTCCATGTCGCTCTGATTGCCGCTGTCGGACAACAGAAACACCAGCAGGCCCACGGTTTCGTTGTGGCGGTTGTGCAAGCGGATGCCGATCAGATGAACCCGGGGACATTCCAGGGCAAGCAGCACTTTTTGCAGATCCCCCGCCTGTTCGAAACCCAGATCGCTCACGACACTGTCATTGTTCGACAGCTGGCGTAGCCAGCTCGGGCTCTGGGGGTTGTGCAACTCGTGGGAGCGAATATCGAATGACGCCAAGGCTTGTGCCGTGTCGTTGATGACCAGGCCATGGGGCTCCATGCGATCGCCGTCACCTTCGCGCAGGTAGATCAGGCCGGCCTGGGCCTGGCCGATTTTCACGGTTTCGAACAACACCCGCTCCAGCAAGGGAGCGAAGCGGGTTTCGGCGCTCAGGCTGTCGGTGATCTGAAAGAAACTGGCCAGGGTGTCCTTCATGCGCGCCATCGATACGCTCAGTTGGTCGACTTCCAGTACCGGAGAGCGACGGGTCGCAGGCGCATTGAAGTCGAAACTGCGAATCGCATCCGCTTCCTGTACCAGTGCACGCAAGGGCTTGACCAGGATCCTCGACGTCAACCAGCCCAGCGGAACGCACAACAGCAAGGTCGCCAGGGTAATCAGCGCGCCTTGCCAGCGCATTCGGTAGGCATCGACCAGTAATTCGTCTTCCGGTACCAGCAGAGCGAGTTGCAGACCCTCGGGTCCACCTTCCTGCATGCTGCTTCGGGCCACGATCCATTGTCGACCACCGACATTCAGGCGGTTTCCTCCTGGAGGATTGTCCAGTAGTGCGGCCAGGCCTGGGCTGAGATCGGCAGCCTTGATCAGGCGCGCGCTCTGATCGTCGACGATCAGGCGGCTGGCGTCAGGGTAGGCAATGGCATTGCCCCGGGCATCGAACAAGACGATTTCGGTGGAGGGCGTTACCACATGTTTGGCCAAGGTGGCGCTGAGTTCGGCCAGGGTCAGATCCGCTCCCATCACCACCTGTTCGCCACGGCGTCGTGCCAGGGTGGTGCCGATGTTGTGGGTGGAAAAGAAGAAATAGGGCTCGGTGGTGATTTGCCCATCGCCGTGGCTGGCACTGGTGAACCAGGCGCGGTCGCGCGGATCGTAGGCGTCATCCGGGTTGTCCTGACGACTGATCAGGTTCAGGTTCCGATCGAAAAACAGGGATTGGGAGCGCACTTGGCCATTGCCGCTTCGTTCGATGCTCCACACTTGATAGGTCGCTGTATCCGGTGCCTTCAGCAACGTTTTCAGATGCTCGGTTCGCAATGGGCGAACCATGAAGAAATCACCATTGCCGTAACCCAGGTACAAAGATGCCAGATCGGGGTTGTCCGTAAGCGATTGGCTGAAGGACTCCAGGAGTGCCAGGCGATGCTCAAGGTCCTGGGCCTGTACGGCAGGGTTGACGACCAACAGGCTCAGCAAGTGACGGATGGGTTCATAGGTGGCGTGCAAATCCACGCGCACGTCCTGCTCGATGCGTTCGAAGAGCTTCTCGCTGCTCGACAGAATGATCTGCGTGGTCTGCCGGTAATTGAACAGGCCCAGCACCACGGCGGCGAGCAAGAGCAGGAAGGTAAACATTACGCTGATATGAATGTGCAGCGGAAACCGTCGTTGATCCTGACGCAGTGGGCTGGGCATGCAAGTCACTCCATGAGGGTTAACGCACTGCTCAGCGCCCAAGCATAGTTAAGCCTCTGTCATTTTGCTTTCGCCCAACTCTTCGATTTGTTGCTGCAATGCCAGGTGAAGTTCGAGCAAGGCGTGTTCCATTGTGGCGCAGCATCGGGCCACGTTGTCGGGATGAAAGTCGTTTCGGCAAATGCTTTCGAGGGCCTCGCAGCAGTCGATCAATCGCAGGGCGTGAGCGATGCGGGCTGCCCCCTTGATTTTGTGAGCGATGTCGAGAAATACCTGTGGATCGCTCGAGCCGCTGAGCGCCGATAATTCCTGGCGATCCTGGCGGTTGCTTTCGAGTAACTGAGTCAGCAGGCGCAGATTCAATATCGGATTGCCACCGGTCAACTGCTGCAACCCGTCCAGGCTGAAGGCCGATTCACGGGCAGTCGAGCCGATGTTTTCAACCCATTGACTCAAGGCCGCCAGGGTCAGGGGTTTGAACAGGCAGTCATCCATCCCGGCCTGCCTGCAACGCTGAACCTCTTCCGGTTGTGCGTTGGCAGTGAATCCCAGAACAGTGCAAGGCGGCTGATTCGATTGTTTTTCGTGTTGGCGGATGGCTCGCACCAGTTCATATCCATTCATGACCGGCATGTTGCAATCGGCGATCACCAGATCGAACGCGCCGGTTTTCCACGACTCGAATCCTGCCTGCCCGTCCGCCGCGACGCTGAATCGATGGCCAAGAAACTCCAGTTGCTGACACATCAGCAGGCGATTGGCCGCATGATCATCGACCACCAGTACATTCAACGGAGCGGGGGTGCAACGAATCTGCATGTCGGTTTTTTCCACCCGGGGCTCACAGGGCAGCGTCGATAGCAGCAGAGACATTTGTACTTGTGTACCGACATCCGGCTGACTGCTCAATTGCAGGTTGCCACCCATCATTTCGCACAGACTGCGACTGATCACCAGGCCAAGCCCGGTGCCGCCCCGCGACGACTGACCGGTGTTTTCGGCCTGCGCGTACGGTTCGAAAAGACGTTGCTGATCCTGTTCGCTGATGCCGATACCGCTGTCCTTTACCTGCACCTGCATCTGGACCTGATCGGGAACGGTGGTCGGGCACAGGTCGACGATGATCCTGATCTGCCCATGCTCGGTAAACTTGATGGCATTGCTCACCAGGTTGGACAGCACTTGCTTGAAGCGCAGCGGATCGAGCAGGACGTCGACCGGTGGGGTGTACGGGCTGAAAACAAGTTCGAGTCCAACGCCTTTCTGCCGGGCCAGTCCATCGAAGATCCGCACCACCGATGTCACGATTTCCCGTGGATTGACAGGTTCCGGGCTCAGGCCAAGGCGACCGGATTCGATGCGCGCGATGTCGAGTATGTCGCCGATCAGTTCCAGCAGATCCTTCGCCGAGTGATACGCCACGCTGATGGCGGGACGATCCGGGTGCTGCTGCTCGATGCGCTTGAGCGTGAGTTCGAGCATGCCGATGACCGCATTCATCGGCGTACGGATTTCATGGCTCATGGTTGCCAGGAATGTGCTTTTGGCCCGGTTGGCCTTATCGGCCCTTTCTTTCGCACAGCGCAGTTCATCGAACAGTTGCCGACGTTCGCTGATGTCGATCCATCCACCGATGATGCCCTGTACCTGGCCGCTCGAGTCTCGGTAGGGAAGAATCCAGTGATAGATTGTCAATCGTCGCTCACCGATGTGCAGCGCACGGTCCAGGACCAGCGGCTTGCCTTCGGCGATGACACGCTGATAATCGGCCCGGAATTCCCGCGCCTCGAACACGTTGCCCATGTTCCCCTGGATGTTGCTTTTGCCGATGACGTCTTCCCGATTGGCATGGAAGACTTGCAGGTAACTGTCATTGCAGCTTTGCAGCAAGCCTGCTCGATCACGCACATAAATGGGGTGAGGTGTTCCGTTGACCAGCGAGTGCATGAATTCGAGCTGGTCGTTCAATGCCCGTTCGGCTGCTTTGCGTTGATTGATCTGGCGCCGCATATAGGCGTTCCAGGCCATGGATATCAGCAAGAGCACGGCCGCACCGCAGACGATTTGAAGGAACAGTCGGTGATAGCTGCTCCAGGTACGTTGTGAGGACGCCGAATAGCCGCGCCAGCGACTGTTGATGATACCCAGCTCTTCAGGTGTGATGCTCAGCAGTGCCTTGTCGAGAATGTCACCGAGTTCCCTGGCCTCGCGCGCAGTCGCCAGGGAAAACGCAGCCTGTTCGGTGCCAATGGTGGTGTTGATCTGCAAGGGGTGTTCGAAAAGGCGTGAAGTGTTGAAGTAGTTGGCGATCACCAGGGAGTTCACCGTACCTTCAGCCCGCCCATCGGCCAGCATTTCCACGGCACTGAAGGTGTCCGGTGTTTCCATGAGTTTGATTGTCGGGAACTCGCTGCGCAGGTAACTCATCAGCGGATGGCCTTGGGCGATGGCCAGACGCTTGTCCTGGAGCTCGACCAGATTGGCAGGGCTGTCAGCCGCTTTGCGTGTCATCAGGACATAGGGATTTTGCAGATACGGGCGACTGAAATTCAGCAGGTCATTGCGTTGCGTACTGGGCAGCAGGGCGGCAATCACGTCTGCCTTGTTGTCCCTGACGCGTTGAATCATTTCGCTATCGCTGCGACTGCGCTGGATATCAAAGCGCAATCCGGTGCGCAACCTGATCAGTTCAAGCAAATCGGCGACGACGCCACGAAAGTTGCCCGCGCTGTCGAAAAACGTCAGGGGGGCAAACGCTTCGTTGACCACCACCCGTACCACCGGATGTTGAGTCAGCCAGCGTTCTTCACTGTAACTGAGTTCCAGTTTCTGGTCGGTCAGCAGGATGTCACTGCCGACACTCCAGCGCCTGGCAATGTTTTCTCGAATGCTGCCGGGGATACTCTGGAGTACGGCATTGATGATGCCGAGCAATGGGTCGTTGTTCTTGTGCACCGCGAAACTGAAACCCTGGGCTTCGTGTTTGCCGAAGTTGGCCATGCGGATGTTGTTCAAATACCCCTTGTTGATCATGTAATGGGTAGAAATGGTATCGCCGAGAAACACATCCGCCTGATCGAATGCAACGGCGCTCATTGCATTCTGATAGGACGGGTAGGAGGTGATGCTCGCTTTCGGATACAGGGCTTTGACCTCGTCCAGGGGCAGGTAGTGATACACCATGCTCAGGCGCATGTCGGAAAGTCCATCGGTCAGGGATCGGGTTTCGCCTTCACGGGTCACAAGGACCGGTTGATCCACGGCGTAGGGTATCGACAGGGCAATCTCGGCATTGCGAGCCTCAAAGCCATTGGCGGTACCCAGCAGGTCGACCTGGCCGCTCACGAGCGCCTCGATAGCGGCCTCTCGGGACTCAAAGCGTACAACCTTGATGGGTAGGCCAATGGCTTTGCCAAGAATGCCTGCATAGTCGGCGGTAAAGCCCTCATAGTCGCGACCGCTTTGAGTCAGATCGAATGGAGGGTAATCCGGTGCCGAGGTGCCGAGGATCAGTTCATGCTGACGGCTGATCCATTGTTGTTGCGCCGTATCCAGCTGGGCTTGCAAAGGGCCGGAAGTCGAGCGAGCGAGCAAGCTGTAGCGTTCGCTGCCCGGTGCCGCAAGCAGTGCGGTGTTCAGGCATAGCCCGGCGGTCATCAGGATCAGGAAGTCCACTAAACGACGAGGCATTTCGGCTCTCACACTAATGCGTTGCGTTTTGCCATTTCGATAAGATCAACCAAAGACTTGGCCTTCAGTTTTTGCATGAGACGTTTTTTATAAGTGCTGACGGTTTTGTTGCTCAGGAACATGCCTTTGGCAATTTCCTTGTTCGTGCGACCTTGGGCAAAAAGTTGCAAGACCATTAATTCACGGTCGTTGACGGATTTGAATAACTCCAGCTCCGCGCAACGTGCTTCATCACCACGAACCGGGTTCAAGGCTTCACTTGGAAAATAGTTGTAACCAGAAAGAACCGCTTTGATGGCACTCACCAGTTCGCTGAGGTCTTCCTGTTTGCAGACATAACCGGAAGCACCGGATTGCATGCAGCGAATGCCGAAAAGTGTCGGGCATTGTGCAGTCAATACCAATGTTTTCAGCGGTGTACTCATGGCGTTGAAGCGAGCAAGTACTTCCAGTCCATCGAGTTTGGGAATACTGATGTCAAGTATGACCAGGTCGGGCATGCATTCACGGACCATCTGCATGGCGTCGACCCCGTTATCGGTTTCGCCGACAACTTTGTAGCCTTCGTGTTCTAGCAACATACGAACGGCAAGTCGGATGACAGGATGATCGTCAACGATAAAAACCGAGTTCATAATAAATTTCCATGCGTTCTCAAATAAAGCGCGCACCTTAGCTCAGATAGTTGTGGTCACGTATGAGCTGATGTAGCTGTAGCAGCAATATAGGAATATTCCTACAATTTAAAAGGAATGGGATTACATGCTAACCGAATTTTCTTATGCGGGGCGCGTGCTGTAGTTTTTGTTTGGTTATGGTTTTTTTGTGCGTGCTTATGGGGGATAGGGTGATGTCGAAATGAGTTTGGTGTGTTTTTAAAGTGTTGTAGTCAATAGTTTAATGAATTCGGAGTGATTCAATGGTTTGGCGAGGTAGCCCAGCAATGGCAAGTTTTGCAGATGTGCCTTGCCTTTGAGTTCATCCAGCTCGGTGGATGTAAGGCTGCTTAAAAGGATTGCCTGCTTGATCATTCCCTTGCGACTGGCAAGTCTGACCAGATCAATTCCGGAGAAGTCAGGCAGACACTGATCGCACAAAAGTATATCGAAGGGGTGATCGGCACCCAGCATGTGTTCCAGTGCGCCTTGGGCACAGTTTGAAGTGGTGAGGCGGGTGAAACCGTAACTTTCGAGCAGACACTGAGTGGCCAGGAGCTGAAACGGATGGTCTTCGACCAGCAAGATACGCAAATTGCCTTTGATCATATTATTCACGCCGCTTTTATTGAACAAAGTGAACGTGATTGTTTCCCGCCGATCTGCGGCAATCGATCAGCCTGCTCGACATTGGCTGTAGGGGAATTCGGCGAACATTGAGTGTTCTTGCCTGTTCAGGGACAGATCTGCCATTACAGAGGATGTAATGGCAGATCTTCTCAGTGGCTTGAGCGGCCGGTCATTTCCAATGCCATATCACTGGCATAGCTGTCGGTCATGCCGGCGATGAAGTCGATCATCCGTAGAAAGGATGTGTGGAGCGGGCCATGGGGATCTGGCGCATTGTTGCCCAGCAGGTCGAGTATCCGCCGGCTCTTGAACGATGGCGTTCGACCGTTGTGCTGTTCCAGTGCTGCACCACAGAACGCGTTGAGCAAGATTTCGAGCGTGGTGTAGGCGCCGATTTCGTGCAGGGTTTTGCGCTTGTCCTGGAAAATCTTCTTGCGTGCCATGTCTTTGGCATTCTGCACACAGCGTTTGGCGGGGCCATGCATATGCTCCACCAGGTCGCCTGGTAGCGTACCGGCAAGTAGCGAGTCCTGCTGCTCGACAAAGGCTCGGGCGGCCGCATTGGTCAGGTGTTCGATGGCCTTGCCGCGCAGAATGGCCAGTTTGCGCCGACGTGAATCACCTGGGCCGAGCTGACGGTAGGTTTCCGGCAGATCATCGCCTACCAGTCCCAGCAGCAGCGACTCGACTTCGGCGTATTGCAGCAATTCCATCTCCAGGCCGTCTTCGAGATCGATCAAGGCGTAGCAGATGTCGTCTGCAGCCTCCATCAAATACACCAGCGGATGACGCGCCCAGCGCTGCTCTTCGATTTGCGGCAGGCCGAGTTTCTGGGCGATCTGTTCCAGCAACGGCAACTCGCTCTGGTAGCAGCCGAATTTGTGTTTCTTGTAGCCCAGCGAATCGGCATGCCTGGCTGTCCACGGGTATTTCAGATAAGTGCCCAAGGTGGCGTAAGTCAGTCGAGTACCTCCATCGAACTGGTGGTACTCCAGCTGGGTCAGTACCCGAAAACCCTGGGCGTTGCCTTCGAAGTTGAGGAAGTCATTGCGCTCGGCTTCGCTCATTGCGTCCAGCCAGCCACGTCCGGCGGCTTGCTGAAACC
The DNA here is from genome assembly GCF_050280625.1 of Pseudomonas sp. NPDC089569. NCBI lineage: Bacteria > Pseudomonadati > Pseudomonadota > Gammaproteobacteria > Pseudomonadales > Pseudomonadaceae > Pseudomonas > Pseudomonas sp. NPDC089569. The sequence continues at coordinate 48,652 of NZ_JBNNVQ010000022.1, read as the reverse complement.
AATGGCGAATGGCATCTTCGCCGGAATGGCCAAACGGCGGATTACCGATGTCATGAGCCAGGCAGGCCGATTGAACAACCATCCCCAGATCGCTGGGCTCGCACCAGTCGGGCAGGGTGTTGCGCAATGTTTCGCCGACACGCATGCCCAGCGAACGGCCGACACAACTGACTTCCAGTGAGTGGGTCAGGCGGGTGTGGATATGGTCGTTGCTGGAGACCGGATGCACCTGGGTCTTGCGCCCGAGACGACGGAACGCTCCCGAAAAAATGATGCGGTCATGGTCTTTGTGAAAAGGACTGCGGCCCAGTTCCTGCGGGCTGTGCAGAGGTTTTCCGAGGCGTTCGCGGGTAAGCAGCGTGTGCCAATCCAAGGCGGGTACTCTCCGTCTGATGACTTGAGTTCCTAGCTTCCCGGTTCGCAAGTGGACCTGCAAGTGGAACTACAACCCCCCGGCATCTATATCGATGAGCAGCAGTCGTTCCCCATTGTCGAAAAACTGCCCGGCGGTGAGGCAGTATTGGTTGCTGGTGGCGTCGCGGTAGGTATTGGACAGGGTCAGTCGTCGTTGATCCCAGCCTTCGGCCAGCAAGTGATAGAAATACGGGCGCCAGGACCAGTTATGCCCCAGATAGCGATTGTCGGCGACCCATCGGTTGTCGCGCCATTCCAGGTTCGGTGTCAGTTGCGTACCGTGACGGTCGCACTGATAGAAGCGCAGAAACCAGGGAAAGGTGTCGAGCTGGGGCAAGGCGCTGAGCGGGGCGCAGGCCTGAGCCCAGGTTTGCAGGATTGTCATGAGTTCGCCCAGTTGCTGGCGCATGCTCATCAGCCGACCGCGCTCGGCCAGTTTTTGCTGGACATAGCGTTGGCGCAATTGTGCAAAGCGCCCGACAAAAGCGTCGGAGGCAAAGAAGTTCTCCTGTGCCGGGGCGAACAGAAAACCCTGTACATAACGTGAACCGCATTCGAGCGCAAAGTTGAGCTGAACATCGGTCTCAACACCTTCGGCGATGATCCAGCAACCGGTTTTCTCGGCCATTTGCGCCAGCGCCTTGACCACGTCGCTGCTCGGTCCGCCCAGTGCGGCTGCCTGGAACAAACGCATGTCGAGTTTGAGAATGTCCGGTTGCAGTGCCAGCACGCGATCGAGTTGCGAATAACCGGCTCCGAAGTCATCGATGGCGATCCTTGCACCCGCTGACCGGTACCGTGCAACGACTTGGGCCAGACGCTGGATGTCGCCACCCAGTTCGGTGATCTCGAAGACGATCCGCTGCGGGTCGATACTGTATTTGCTCAATTGCTTGAGGCTTGGCAATGGCTGGTCCGCACGCAGACGGCTGATCCAGCGCGGGGAGATGTTCAGGCTGAGAAACCAGTCGCAGGGCACTTCATGCAGCCGACTCAGGGCGTTATCGCGCAACTGCCGATCCAGTCGGCGCAAGGCGACGGCGTTGGTTTTCGGGTCGCTGAAAAGCGGCCCCACCGAGACCAGTCGACCATCGGCCTGGCGCAGTCGACCTAGCGCCTCGACCCCCGCAATAAGGCCGGTAGCGGTATCGATGAACGGCTGAAAGCAGGCGAGCGGTTGCCCGTCGATCACAAGGCCTCCTTGGTCGATCTTGTTTTTGGATACAGCCTGGACGCCGGGTGGGCACACAGGATCGGACCGCTCGATAGAGAGGTCCGTCCCAGGGTTATTGCAAGAATGTAGCCAGAAACTGACAGGTCAGTGTTTACGAGGCGAGCCCTGCAGCAGGACCTTGATCAGCGGCACCAGTGTGGTGCCCAACCGTACCAGACGGGTCAGGCTGCGAAGGCCGCTGCCGTTTTTTGTCCCCTTGCCGGTCAGGAAGCCCAGTAAAGTCACCGCCGCGACGCCCCAGAGTGGGGCGTGCTTGATGCCGAAACCGTCCTGCAGGTTTTGTGTCATGCCGCGAACACGCCGCAAAGGTTGCAGCAACTGCGCCGATTCGTGGCGGATCTCCTGACGATGCATTTCCATGCGCAGCCGGATCAGTGCCTTGCGCATTTGCGTGCGCGAACTGTTTTGAGGCAACTCAGGCAGGCTCATGGCAGCAAGCGCTCCCGGTCATTGGCCAGTTCTTCCAGGGTGTCATGGAAGGGCGAGGACTCATCGAAAATCGCCGCTCTGAGACGCATGCCGCAGAAAATTGCCGCGAGGGTATAGAACAGGCAAAGACCGATAATGGCCGCCAGACGATAGGTATCCCAGAACAGGATCAGCACCAGCGTCGACAACCCCACCAATAGCAGCAGGGCGAATACCAGGGTCAGGCCGGCAAATAGCAGCAGGCTGACCGTACGTGCCTTTTGTTCCTGCAGTTCGATGCCGAACAGTTCGATATGGCCGTGAAGCAGTCCAAGGAATGCGGCACCCAGGCGCCGCGGCGAAGAGCTGTGGCCCGATTCGGACGAGCCTGTTTCATCGAGCGCCATATCAGCGCCGGGTCGCCAGCAGGCCGATCAGGAAACCCACGCCGGCAGCGATCCCCACCGCTTGCCATGGATTGGCCTGCACATATTCCTCGGTGGCGGTCACGGCGGCCTCGCCACGTTCGCGCAGGGAGTCTTCGGTCAGTTTCAAGGTTTCTCGTGCGCGCAAAAGGCTGTCGTGGATCTGGTCGCGCAATTCATCGGCCTGATCACCGGCCAGGGACGCGGTGTGTTCCAGCAGCCGTTCCGTGTCGCTGACCAGTGTCTGAAAGTCGTTCATCAGGATTTCTTGAGCAGTCTTTGCCTTGATGCTGGCCATTGGTGATCTCCCTCGTGGCTTGTGAAACGTTCGAGTATGAGCCTTCTGCGAAGGTTCAGTGCGAATGACTGGTACAACTTTTGCTGTCTCGTGGTGCGCCGGCCTGCGCGGTTGCGCTGTTGCCGTGCACGTTGAGCTTGAAACATCCGAATAATTGTCCCTTGCCGAACCCATTGCGCCAAAACGGTTCATCGAGAGCAAAACGCTGATTTTCAGGTGTTGCAACTTGGTGCATGGATTGCCCGTACGAACTCATTTGGTGCTTTTTTAACCTCAAGGTCTGCCTAATCCATGGAAAATCTGCAAAGCGCTGTGGACAGCCTGGTCCATAGTTCCAATACGTTGTTCATTTTGATCGGTGCGGTCATGGTTCTGGCCATGCACGCCGGGTTCGCCTTTCTTGAGGTGGGTACGGTCCGGCAAAAAAACCAGGTCAACGCGCTGTCGAAAATCCTCAGTGACTTCGCCGTTTCGACCTTGGCCTACTTCTTTATAGGCTACTGGATTTCCTATGGGGTCACCTTCATGCAACCGGCAGCGGTGATCAATGCCGATCATGGCTATGGGCTGGTGAAGTTTTTCTTCCTCCTGACCTTTGCCGCGGCCATCCCGGCAATCATTTCCGGAGGCATCGCCGAGCGTGCGCGTTTCGTTCCTCAGCTGTGCGCCACAGCCCTGATCGTGGCGTTCGTCTATCCCTTTTTCGAAGGCATGATCTGGAACGGCAATTTCGGTTTGCAGGCCTGGTTGCTGGGGCGTTTTGGCGCCGGTTTCCATGACTTCGCCGGTTCGGTGGTCGTTCATGCCATGGGCGGCTGGCTGGCGCTGGCGGCGGTGTTGCTGCTGGGAGCACGCAATGGTCGGTATCGTGAAGGGCGCCTGGTGGCATTTGCGCCGTCGAGCATTCCATTTCTCGCACTGGGCTCCTGGATTCTGATCGTGGGTTGGTTCGGCTTCAACGTGATGAGTGCGCAGACCCTGCAAGGCGTCAGCGGGCTTGTCGCGGTGAACTCGCTGATGGCTATGGTGGGCGGGACCGCAGCGGCCTTGATTGTCGGGCGCAATGACCCAGGCTTTCTACACAACGGCCCGCTGGCCGGGCTGGTAGCGGTCTGCGCCGGCTCCGACCTGATGCATCCTGTCGGCGCGTTGGTGACCGGGGCGATTGCCGGGGCTTTGTTCGTCTGGTGCTTCACGGCCGCACAAGTCAAATGGCGCATCGACGACGTGCTGGGTGTTTGGCCGTTGCATGGCTTGTGTGGCGTGTGGGGCGGCATCGCCTGCGGAATCTTCGGCCAGAGCGCACTGGGAGGGCTGGGCGGGGTGAGCCTCGTCAGCCAGTTGATCGGCACGGCACTGGGTGTGGTCATCGCTTTTTGCGGCGGGTTCGCAGTGTACGGTGCGATCAAGGCGTTTCATGGTTTGCGCCTGAGCCAGGAAGAAGAGTATTACGGCGCGGATCTGTCGGTGCACAAGATCGGCGCTGTCAGCCAGGATTGATTGACTTCTCGCGGTCCCCGACGCCAGGACAAAAAACGAGCAGTACGCGATAGCGGTCATGCCTCGACGGTTTTCCGGGGCAGGCCTAGAATAAGCACTCAATTTTCCGGTTGAGCGCTTATGCTTCCTGAATGCCAGTTGTTCGGCACCCTTGGGTGTCATCTTTGTGAAGTGGCTGAAGCCATGCTGATGGAGTTTGTCGAAAAAAACGGTCTGCTGGTGGAACTGGTGGATATCGCTGACGACGAAACATGGTACGAAGCTTACAACTTGCGTATTCCCGTGCTGCGACGCATTGATACCGGCGCCGAACTGGGTTGGCCGTTTGGCGCCGAACAAGTGGTGGCGTTCCTGGGCTGAGTGTTTTCCTCGATACCCACAGTACCGGCTGCCCAACCTTTCAATTTATTCCCTTGGCTAAACCATCGTGATTCGGATACTGTTTGCATATACAGTTATTCGAGTTGTCGGCTGGCATCCCGTTTCCAGGGATGGGCAGGCGACCGGGCGTCAGAGGGATGAGTTGTGGTCAATGTCGAACAATTGAAGAGCAGCGTGAACCGGATGTCGGTGGACGTGGTGCGTGAGGCGGTGCTCGATCTGCGCCTGGACGGCCTGGTAACGGAAGGCAAAACGCCCTTCAACAAACTGCATTTCAATACCTGTTTCGCTGAAATCGAGGCCTTGTTCCAGCGTGCGGGTTATCACCGGCAGCTGGACGTCGTGGGTTATCAGGGCTTGATGTATGCGCTGTATGACCCGCTGCGCTGGGAGGCAGTCGATGTGTTGCGCTGGCTCAAGGAATACACCGAGGCGGCGCGCGCACAGGTATCGGCCTGATAATCACCCCCCGGTTCGTTCCCGACACGGTTTGTTGGATAATGACGACCTCTGTCGAGGGTTAGAGCTTCACGTATGTCCACTTCATCTTTTTCTGCCGCGCATAGCCAGGCCAGCACGCTCTATTTGCCGCCCGGCTCATGGCAGACCGTATTCGATTGCCTGTGCGAACGCTTCAGTGCCATCAGCCGTGAACAATGGCGGGATCGAATTGCTCGTGGCCGGGTACTCGATGGGCAAGGTGCACCGATTCCCCTTGATCTGCCCTACAGGGAAGGCCTGCGCATTCACTATTTTCGTGAAGTGCCGGACGAAAAGCCGATCCCGGTGGTCGAGTCGATCCTTTACGCCGACGAGCATCTGGTGGTTGCGGACAAGCCGCATTTCCTGCCAGTCACGCCAGCGGGTGAGTACGTCGAGCAGACCTTGCTGAGGCGACTGATCCGGCGCCTGGACAATCCGCATCTGGTGCCATTGCATCGCATCGATCGACATACGGCAGGGCTGGTGTTGTTTTCAGCCAACCCGCAGAGCCGTTCGGCGTACCAATCACTGTTTCCCACGCGACAAATCGAAAAGCGCTATGAAGCCATCGCCCGCGCTTTGCCTGAGCTTGCGTTTCCCCTGGTTCATAAAAGCCGGCTGATTGACGGCGAACCTTTCTTCCGTATGCAGGAAGGGCCGGGAGCCAGTAACACCGAGACGCTTGTCGAGGTCAGGGAAAAGAAAGGGGATCTCTGGCGCTATGGTCTTTACCCGGTAACGGGCAAGAAACATCAGTTGCGGGTACATATGGCGGCATTGGGTGCCGGCATTTGCAATGACCCGTTTTACCCTCGGGTCGTCAGGGATGCCGAGGATGACTATGCCAATCCCTTGAAGCTGCTGGCCCAGGGGTTGAGGTTTGTGGACCCGGTCACCGGCCAGGAAAGAACGTTCGAGAGTACGATCACCCTGCAATGGTGATCGGGTGAGTTAAAATCCGGCGGATGCACAGGATGATCCAATCGAATTCGCGGGCCGGTTTGTAGTCATTTGAACAGGCCCCACAAGTGTGGTGTTCAAAAACTCGGTACAGCCGTCAGATCGCTCGGCGGCTCCGAGACCTTCCCTGCAAGGAGATCCCTATGAAACGTACCGTTTTCACTGGAATGTTCATTTGCGCTGCAATGCTGGCTTCTCCCGTATTTGCCGCAGACAACGATCTGTGCACCATCAAGCTTCAGGAACTCAAGGACAAGGTCACCAGCCTGCCGGCCACGTCCGAAAACACCTCGATGGAAATCAAGCGTTTGCAAGCCAGCGCTGAAGCAGCCAGGGCCGGCAATGACGACAAGAAATGCATCACTGAAGCCACTCAGGCGCTGGCACGTGTAGATAAACTCAACAACGAGCCAACCCCCTGATGAATTCAGGTTGTTTCCCGATTGCACATAAGCAAATGCCCCGACAAGTCGGGGCATTTTTGAATCCGGTAGTCGCTGCGCAGATTACAACTCTTTAACGGTGCGAACCTGGTCCTTGTTGATGCGGGTTTGCTTGCCGTCCAGTTGTTCAAACTCGTAAAAGCCCGAATCCTTGTCATAGTGAGGCGTATCGACGGACTGAATTTCACGACCGTCATTCAAGGTGATCACGGTAGGTGAGGAGCAACCGGCGAGGCTGGCGAGGCCCAGTGCGAGCATGAAAGTGGCCAGGGTCCGTTGTGTCATGGGTGAGTCTCCGAAAATGAATTCTTTTGGTAACTGAGCTTCTGACGTATGCGGTACGTGCAAGTTCCTCGGGCGCGTTCAGTCTGACACAGTGTTATGCGCGCTTAACAGTTCCGGCGTGTTCAGGTTGGCCAGGCGCGGGTCGTTGTCGGGGCACTGCAACGCCGTCGCACCCAGTTTGCGCATGAGGCGTCCCGGGCTGCGTTCACCCTCATTCCATGCACGTTCGATTTCACCAAGAAGTGCCACGGGGATCACACACAGCAAAGGCTCCCAGTGTTCGTCGTGGCGCAGCATCAACGGTTTGTCCGGGTGTTGCATGGCCGTTTCACGCATGCGGGTGATCAGAGCCTCATCGACGCGCGGCACATCGCAAGGCAGGACCAGAAGATGCGAATGGCGAGCCACCTTCAGTCCGGCATGAATACCGGCCAATGGACCCGGAAACCCGGCTTCGTCGTCGTGAACCAACTGGTCGGCGTAATGCGCGTATTTTTCCAGGTTACGGTTACAGGAAATGATCAGGTCATTGGTCAGCGGGCGCGTCTTGCGATGCAGGTGTGCAATCAATGGCTCACCGTGCCATTGCACCAGTCCTTTGTCCTGACCGCCCATGCGTTGGCCACGTCCGCCCGCCAGGAGCAGAATGGAGCAGGGGGGCAACTGTGAATGTGAAGTCATGGCAGATCTCCATCAGGCGCAGGGGGGGGCGGTGGAAAAAGCGGGCGCTGTGATATAACACCGGGCTGTTTCTCCTACAACTGGAAGAGCCGATGAAAGCCAAGGCTGATGTACCTTTCGCACCACTCAACATTGCAGTGTTGACGGTCAGCGACACTCGTACCTTTGAGACCGATACCTCAGGCCAGGTCTTTGTCGACCGGTTAACGGCTGCCGGTCATAACCTGGCCTGCCGAGTGTTGCTCAAAGATGACCTCTACAAAATTCGTGCGCAAGTCGCCAACTGGATTGCCGACGATGACGTTCAGGTGGTCCTGATCACCGGCGGTACCGGTTTCACCGGGCGCGATAGCACACCGGAAGCGGTCAGTTGCCTGCTCGACAAGCAGGTAGACGGGTTTGGTGAACTGTTCCGGCAGATATCGGTGGCCGATATCGGCACCTCGACCGTTCAATCCCGTGCACTGGCGGGGCTGGCCAACGGCACGCTGGTCTGTTGTTTGCCGGGCTCGACCAATGCCGTACGCACAGGTTGGGACGGTATTCTTGCCGAGCAGCTGGATTCGCGGCATCGGCCCTGTAACTTCGTGGCTCATTTGAAGCAGGCGGTGTCTTGTGAATCCCGTGGGTAAGCCCGGCAAGACCGGCAGTCTGATGCCCGTGGAAACGGCATTGGCGCGTTTGCTGGAAATGGCAGATGCCTCAAGGATAGTCGAGCGTGAGCGTTTGCCGCTGGCACAAACCCAGGGTCGTGTGCTGGCCGATGATCTGGTGTCGACGCTTGATTTGCCGCCATGGCCTAACAGTGCCATGGATGGTTATGCCTTGCGCATGGCTGACTGGACTGGGGAGCCGCTGGTTGTCAGCCAGAAAATTTTTGCCGGTCAGGCGCCCGAGGCCTTGAAGCCTGGCACCTGTGCCCGAATCTTCACCGGCGCGCCTGTTCCTGCAGGAGCCGATTGCGTCGAAATGCAGGAAAATGCCGACGTTCAGGTGGATGGGCGGGTGGGTTTCAAGCAAGCCCTGGTCATGGGACAAAACATTCGTCCACAAGGCCAGGAAACCACGGTCGGTGAATTGATTTTGCCGGCGGGTACGCGTTTGGGGCCTATCGAGCAGGGCCTGGCCGCTTCGCTGGGTTGCGCCGAGCTGGAGGTCATTCGCAAGGTACGCGTTGCGGTACTGTCGACCGGGGATGAGTTGGTCGAGCCGGGACAGGCACTCGAGCCGGGGCAGATTTACAACAGCAATCGCGTTTTGCTCTGCAGTTGGTTGCAGCGAATGGGTTGTGAAGTGGTCGACGCTGGCATACTGCCGGATGATCTGGCGACCACTCGCGAACGCCTTGGTGAATTGAAGGATGTCGATTTGATCCTTTCCACCGGAGGGGTATCGGTAGGTGAGGCCGACTTCCTTGGCGTCGCGTTGCGGGAAGAGGGCGAATTGAGTTTGTGGAAGCTCGCCATCAAGCCGGGAAAACCGCTGACATTCGGACATTTTCGCGGTGTACCGGTCATTGGATTGCCGGGTAACCCGGCATCGACCCTGGTGACCTTTGCCTTGCTGGCCAGGCCCTACCTGTTGCGTCGCCAGGGTGTCACTCAGGTCGATCCACTGAAAATACAGGTGCCGGCAGGGTTTGACTGGGCTATCGCAGGCAATCGACGCGAATACCTGCGCGGTCGCCTGGAGAATGGCCGGGCAATCATCTACAAGAATCAGAGCTCCGGTGTACTGCGCAGTGCCGTCTGGGCCGATGGACTGGTCGAGGTACTTGAGGATCGAACGCTAGTCGCGGGAGACCCGGTGTATTTCATTCCATTGAGTGAAGTGTTGAGCTGATCCTTTTTTCAGCCCCCTAAACGCAAAACCCGGCTTATCGCCGTAATGCTGTTTACTGTAGGAGCGAGCATGCTCGCGATGGTCGTCAACGATAACGTTGGAAACCTGACACCCCGCGTCGCTCTCAGGATCATCGCGAGCCTGCTCGCTCCTACAGTAAGTGAACAGCATTAGGCTTATCGCCGGGTTTTGCGTTCATGGCGATCAATGAGCCAGAAGCAACGTCACAAGCTGATCGAATCGGCTGTTGGCGATCCACCCGAGCAGGCCCAGCACTACCGCCGTGCCGCCGGCGGAATAGGCGAGCCTGTGTTTGATGGATTTGACGTCATTGCGTACCTCTTCCATGTCTTTGCGCAGGTACTTGAGATGTGCCTCCAGCTCAATCACACGAGGTTCCATATCGGCTTTTCCTTTTTGTTTTACGCAGTATTTGAATTCCGCTTGATGATCGGCGCGTTTCCCTGTGATCGGTAAGACCTGGATCACCGGAAGCCCGGGGTCATGGCGTTGCATGGCACATCCTTGTGGGCGTCCTGCTGATGACTGAAAAAACTGGTCACCAAAGTGTACCAATCGCCTTTTGCGGTCAATTAAGCCGATTCCTCACGTTTTGTAAGAAAAATCTCGCCCCTTGGGACTGCCTGCCTGAAATTATTCAAAATTTTGCGACTTTTCGGGGACGCGTCGCGGTCAACATCTTCCATACGTCATCCAGCACCGGGAGTGATCACAATGAGCGAACGCAAGGCGCTGTTGATTCTGCATGGCAAGCAGGCGCTCAACGAAATGGTTCGAGCGGCGGTGGAACGCAAACGTGAGCAAGGATGGGAGCTGGCCGTTCGACTGACCTGGGAAGCCGGCGATGCTCAGCGGCTGGTGAACGAAGCGCTGGCGGCCGGCTACAGAACAATCGTCGCCGGTGGCGGTGACGGTACTTTGCGTGACATTGCCCATGCGATGGCGGCGCATCCGGTACAGGCCAGTCTGGTACTGATGCCGCTGGGTACCGCCAATGATTTCGCGCGTGCCGCCGGGGTGCCTCTGGAACCGGGGCCGGCTCTGGAGTTGCTGGACCTGAGAGCGCACGCCATGGATCTTGGAGAGGTCGATGGACAGGTGTTCCTGAACATGGCTACGGGTGGTTTTGGCAGCCAGGTCACGGCCAACACCAGCGAGGAACTGAAAAAGGTTCTGGGCGGTGCGGCCTATCTGTTCACGGGGCTGTCACGTTTCAGTGAGTTGCACGCGGCGTATGGCGAGTTGCAGGGGCCGGGTTTTCATTGGCGTGGGGAGCTGTTGGCCCTGGGCATTGGAAATGGCCGGCAGGCGGGGGGCGGTCATGTGCTGTGCCCGCAGGCACTGGTCGACGACGGTCTGCTCGATATCAGCATCTTGCCTGCGCCGCAGGACGTGGTCGAAACCCTGAAAACCCTGTTGGTCGATGGTTTCGACATCGACAACCTGTTCGTGCGGGCTCGCCTGCCATGGATCGAAATCAAGGCATCGGAAGGTCTGTGCATCAATCTCGATGGCGAGCCGCTGGAGGGAGACAGTCTGCGTTTTACGGCACGGCCCGCGGCAATACGGGTTCATCTGCCTGAAGGCTCGCCACTGTTGGGGGCGAGCGATCGGTCAGTCGTCCAGGCTGATGATTTGCTCGCGCACGGCGAACAGTACCAGGCCCGCTACATCGTAGATCTGTAGGCGCTTCATGATCTGCGAGCGATGGGTTTCCACGGTCTTGACGCTCAAGCCCAGGCCATTGGCTATTTCCCGTGTGGATTTGCCGCGAACAATCAATCGCAGGATTTCCAACTGGCGGGATGTGAGGTTGTGCGAGTCCGTGGCCTCGGGGTTTTTCTGGTTTCGGGTCAACGCCTGGGTGATGACGGTATGGGCGATGGCCGGGCTGAGGTAGCGCTCGTTGTTGCGCAAGGCTTCCAGCGCATGTTCAAGCTCGGTTGCGGTGGTGTCCTTGAGCAGATAGCCGTGAGCGCCGGATTCCAGTGCCTGCATGATCAGGGCCGGGTCAGTGTGCATCGACAGGATCAGTACCTTGCTCTGCGGGCGTACCCGCTTGAGTTGCTGCAAGGCTTCCAGGCCGCCGGTCTGCTTCATGGAAATATCCAGCAGCACGATATCCGGGGCCAGGTGTTCGACCATCGCGAGCAACTGCGAGCCGTCATTGGCCTCACCGATGACCGCGTAGCCAGGAAGGTCGAGCACCAGGGCACGCACGCCAGCCCTGATCAGCGAGTGGTCATCCACAAGAAGTAAGTTACAAGTCAATGCAGAACCTTATTCGTACTGGCCCGCTCGAGCGCGCGAGGCGCCCAGGGGAAGAGTGCTTCGATTTGAGTGCCTTTGCCCGGTTCGCTGGTAACGGTCAATGTGCCGCTCAGTTGATTGATCCGTTCCGACATCCCCGCCATCCCGCGCTGCCCTTCACGACCGGGGTCCGTCGCTGGCGCGAAGCCCTGGCCGTCGTCGATGATCGACAGTTTCAGGCCCTGTGGCAAACGCTGGATGCAAACCACGAGGTTTTTTGCCTGGGCATGGCGCAACATGTTGGTGACCGCCTCCTGGGTGATTCGAAAGGCTGCCACCGCCATTTCTTCCGGTATTCCGGTCAGGCGTTGATGGCATTCCAGGCTCCAGTGCACCGGGGTATTGGTCAATGTCTTGAGCAGATGCGCTCGCAGACTGGCTTCCAATCCAAGGCTGGTCAACTGGCGAGGGTTGAGGATGGCCGATACGTCCCGGACTTTGGCGAGGGTTTCATCCAGTGTGTCGCAAAGCACTGAACATTGTCCCTGGAGCTCCTCCGGCATGCGGCGTCTGAGCCAATCACCTTGAAGCTTGGCGGCAGTGAGCAGCTGGCCGATGTCGTCATGCAGTTCCCGACTGAGCCGGTGGCGTTCATTTTCCTGGACTTGAAGCAAGCGGTCGGCCAGTTCTTGCGGTTGAAACTTGATCGACTTGCGCGACAAGCGATGTTGAGCCCAGACACACCCCAATGACGCCAGGTTGAGCAGCAGCAGACCCAACGGCAGTTGTATGGAAAGGCAATAGGTGAGCAGGCTGCCGAGTGCCGAGCCGACACACAGGAAAAGTGTGAAGCGACGTGCGTTTTCTCTGGAAGGTGGCCACGCGGCGAATGACTTGAGGCTGGTGTACATAGCAGTTGGAGCCAATGGATGTTCGCTTCGGGCAGGCCGGTCGTTAGGGCTGACAGGCCTCTGTTTTAGAATCTTGTACATCGGCTTCAACGGTGCATGATTTCTGTATAAGAAATTAAGACTGAAACTTGATCGGCTTCCAAAGTGGCAATCATGTTGCCATTTATTGACGCCAACTAACGGGCGGCATAATACCACCGAAGTTACCGTTGGTCGCGTCTGCGATATATGTCCGGAAAGTCAGGATACATCCCGTTTTGGACCGCATGTCGATATAACGAGTAAAGCGGCGATTGGCATTGCAATGAGATCAAGTATCCAGGGTTTTTTGTCTTTGCTGCCAGGAAAAACCCTGCTCAGCTCAGGCGATCTATTGCATGAAGAAATGGCAGTTTGTTTGCGGATGTCGTTAATAGGTATGTAAAACTCAATTGCGACATGAGTGCATTCGAGTTACTCCGCCCTGTGCCAATAAAATGCGAAGTCCGACACAGTTCGAGGCGTTCAGGCCTGGCGTTCCAGGTAGGGCACGAGCGTGAACGGTTTGGAATTGACCGGTGGCTGAAACCGACTTTGGCCGACCTGCAGCGCGAAGGCTTCGATCAGGGTCGTTTGCTCGCTTTCATCGAGGCTCAGCTGGCCGGTTTTCTGATCGATCAGCTCCAGTTGCCAGGCGATCAGTGTCAGGCAGTCTTTCAACGCACTCAGGGCTTCGTCGTGAAGCTCCATGTGATTGTGTGCGTGATTGAGCAGGCCATGGATATGCAGTGAAAACTCGGAAACGGCTGCCAGCGCGAGGGCGTCTGCCTTGTTCGCCAGTTTCAGCAGCGTGGCGAGCATGCAGTCGATGGCGTCCTTGTCATTGCTGATCAATTGCAGATGGCTCAGGCATTCTTCGGTTTTGGCCAAAAGGGTCTCGGCTTCGACCAGAAACTCAGGGACGCGCTTTGCCCATTCACCACGATTGTTCGGCATGCTTATCTCCACAACGTCATAACTAATGAGGGGATGTCGTGCGTGTCGACGAGGACGATGGGCGTCCCGACGTAATCGTTTCGACGTGAGATCGCATTCCGGCCATTAACCCGGGCTGGAGTACTGCTTGAGAGGGTGGATGGCCACTGATCCGCGATCACACGCAAAAGCCTGACTCCATTCATGCAATGAGAATGGCGTCACATTAATGGCTATTGGATATTGCGAATATCAGGTTGTACCTGATTGTTGATAGGGGAATCCCTTATGCAATGGAACCTGTCGCGTAAACCATGGTCGCGTGGCAAAGACTGTAGCAGAGGAAACCATCTACGCCAGTAAAGCATGATGTTAATGTGACATCAATGCTTGATCGCGGCCTTTTGCAAAGGGTCAAGGTCTGACAAAAACTGCCGATAACCCTTTATTAGTGAATTTATCAGTACAAGCCCAGGAGTCATTGATGGCTGGCATTCTCGATACGGTAGACCAACGTACGCAACTGGTGGGTGAGAATCGCCTTGAAATTCTCATGTTCAGGCTGGCCGGCCGGCAATTGTTCGCGATAAACGTGTTTAAAGTGCAGGAAGTCCTGCAACTGCCAAAACTGACCCTGATGCCCCAACGCCATCCGTTCGTCTGCGGTGTCGTCAATCTGCGTGGCCAGACCCTGCCGGTGATCGATCTGTCCCAGGCGATCGGCATGCGCCCGCTGGTGCCGGGCGAGAACAGCACGATCATTGTCACCGAGTACAACCGTTCTGTTCAGGCGTTTCTGGTGGGTGGTGTAGATCGTATCGTCAACATGAACTGGGAAGCGATCCTGCCGCCGCCATCCAGCGCGGGTCGTCAACACTATCTGACTGCCATCAGCAAGGTCGACGATCAGTTGGTGGAAATCATCGACGTGGAAAAAGTCCTGGCGGAAATCGTTCCTTACAGTGCCAAGGTGTCTCGCGAGAAACTCGACGACCCGCTGCTGGAGCGTGCCCGTGGTCGTGAAGTGTTGCTGGTGGACGACTCCAATGTGGCGCTGGCGCAATTGCGAGACACGCTGGGGCAACTGGGGGTGAAGATGCACATCGCCAGCGATGGCTTGAAGGCACTGAACATGCTCAAGGCCTGGGCCGACACCGGCGTGAACATGACCGAAAAGCTGCTGATGGTGTTCACTGACGCGGAAATGCCGGAAATGGATGGTTATCGCCTGACCACCGAGATCCGCAACGATCCACGTCTGCGCGGCCTTTACGTGGTGTTGCATACCTCCTTGTCCGGCAGCTTCAACGACTCGATGGTCAAGAAAGTCGGTTGTGACAACTTCCTCTCCAAATTCCAGCCGGACAAACTGGTCGACGTGGTGCGCCAGCGCCTGATGCTCGACGCCGTACCTGTGTAGGCGTAGGAGCGAGCACGCTCGCGATGGTCGTCAACGATGACGCGGGCAATCTGAAAGCCCGTGTTGCCCAGATGTTCTTCGCGAGCATGCTCGCTCCTACAAAGGTTTTTGTCCTTTGATTCGGCGGTCAGCTCGTATAGGGTTGCGTTTTTGAACCATCAGGGAGCTGGCCATGCTGCGTCTGAGTGCGCTTTATCGTTATCCGTTGAAGTCCGGCAAGGGCGAGACATTGCAACAGGTCGACCTCGACAAGCTGGGGTTGGACGGAGACCGGCGCTGGATGCTGGTGGACGAGGCCAGCGGGCGCTTCCTGACCCAGCGTGCAGTGGCTCACATGAGCCAGCTGTCGGCCTTGTGGAATACCAAGGGTGGCTTGACCCTCGATGCACCCGGTTTCTCGCCGATCGACATCGCTGTACCTGGCAGCGAGGCCGAACTGCGTGGCGTGACCATTTGGCGCGACTCCCTGCGCGTACCCGATGCCGGCGATGAGGCGGGTGCCTGGGTCAGTGAGTTCATCGGCAAGCCGACGCGTCTGGTGCACGTACCACTGGATCGCGCACGCACGACCGAGGCTGGCTACGGCAAGGATGACGATCAGGTGGGTTTCGCCGACGGATTCCCGCTGCTGTTGATTGGCCAGGCATCACTGGAGGATCTGGCGCAACGGGTGGGCCGTCCGCTGGAAATGCTGCGCTTTCGACCCAACCTGGTGATCGAGGGCAGCGACGGATATGCCGAGGATGGCTGGAAACGCATTCGCATCGGCGAAGTCGAGTTTCGGGTGGTCAAGTCGTGCTCACGCTGCATCCTGACCACCATCGACCCGCAAACCGGCCTGCGCAGTGACGACCGTGAGCCGCTGGCCACCTTGCAGGGTTACCGTGCCGAGGCCGAGGGTGCGATGTTTGGCCAGAATCTGGTCAACGACGGTAACGGCAGGCTCGAAGTCGGCATGCCGGTAACCATCCTGGAATGAGCGACGTTCAAAGACGTTCGCAGCCATAAAAAAATGCCCGTGTCCTTGGACACGGGCATTTTTTTATGGCTTGAAAACCGGGCGTTTAGCCGCGGTATTCACACAGGTAAGCGGTGTCGACAGCCACTTTCAGCTGGAACTTGCTATTGGCCGGCACATTGAAATGGCTACCGGCGGCAAAGGTTTCCCAGTCGTTGCTGTCCGGCAGTTTGACGGTCAGTGCGCCGGATACCACGTGCATGATTTCACGCTGGCTGGTGCCGAATTCATATTCGCCCGCAGCCATGACGCCGATGGTCGCAGGACCTTCAGCAGTGCCAAAGGCGATCGACTTGACGGTGCCGTCGAAGTACTCGTTGACTTTAAACATGGGCGATTCCTCGAAAAGGGCTAAAAAGGGCCGGCCAGTATGCACAAGGGGGCCGGTGGCGTCACCTCTCCTGAGGAGGCAGGATATGCGGCAACAGGCGCGCCGTATTGCGCGCATCTTCCAGCGCGCGGTGCTGCTGCCCGGTAAATTGCAGGCCGGCCAGTTGCAGCGCGCCGTTGAGCCCCAGCGGTCGCTCCAGACGCCGGGCCTTGGCAAAACGTTGTTTGAGGTTGATGTGCGGCGTGCGGCTCAGCACGCTGTCGAGTTGCAGGCGCTGCCATTCCTGAAGGAGCTGCCGGCGATCGTAATCGCCCCAACTGATCCAGCCTTCAAGTTGCCCATGATGAGGGCCAAGCCATTGTTCGAATGACGGCCAGATTTCGCTCAGGGTCCGTGCGCCGTCGACGTCGGCCTGGGTGATATGCGTCAATTGCCGGCAGAACGGTGTCAGCAGTGGCCGTCGCAAGGGCTGTACAAAGCATTGGAAGTGATCCACTTCGCGCCCTTTGCGGTCCACCAATGTGGCGCCGATTTCGATGATTTCCATTTCCGTTACTGGCCAACCACCCTCATCGGTGGTGGCTTCCAGATCAATGACCAGCCATTGGGGCATCGCAGGGTTCCTGGTATCCGCGTCCTGATAGGGGTTGAGCGTAGCCAAACCCGACAGATCCGCCTAGCGGCTTATTCGACCTCCAGCAAAATCTGACGGTTCTTCACCTGGTCGCCCACCTGTACCTGCAGGCGCTTGAGGACGCCGTCGATGTCCGACTTGATCGGATGCTCCATTTTCATGGCCTCCAGCACCACCAGCAATTGGCCCTTGCAAACCTGGCTGCCCTCCTGGACCAGCACGTCGACAATGGCACCATCCATGGGCGCCTTGAGGGTGCCTGAGCGAGTGACGGCCTGACTGCCCGCCAGCACATGGGTGCGGTCTGTCAGCAGCAGACTGCCCGGCCGGGTGAATAGACAGACTTGCCCGCCTTGCACGCGATAGGCCTGGCGCTGCCTGATGCCATCGATCTCAAGGGTGGCCCGGCGTCCATCGCATTCAATGACCTTCAATTGCAGGCCGCAGCCGGCGACGTCAATCCGGTACACCGCGCCCGACACCCTGTGCAGCGCCACCGTCCATTCCTGGTCCTCCAGGCCCAGGCGATAACGCAGTGGCACGCTGGCGGTATTGCGCCAGCCAGCCTGCGGGCCGTCGTGCGTCTGTGCCGAAGCCTGATACAGCAGGGCGGCGGCGATTGCCAACTGCCTGACGTCGGGCTGATGAGGACGCAGGCAGGGATGCTCGGCGAAATGCTGCGCGATGAACCCGGTACTGCAATCACCGCTGACGAATTGCGGGTGTTGCAACAGGCTGGCGAGCAAGCGCTGGTTGCTCTGTATCCCCAGCAACGCGGTGTCCTGCACGGCCCGCAGCAACTTGCGCCTGGCCTCTTCGCGAGTAGCGCCGTGGGCGATGATCTTGCCCAGCATCGGGTCGTAAAAAGGACTGATGTGTCCACCTTCGATCAGGCCATGATCAATGCGCACACCGTTTTGCAGCGCCGGCTCCCAGGCTGAGATGCGCCCGGTCTGCGGTAGAAAATCCCGGCTGGGGTCTTCGGCATACAGGCGCACTTCCATGGCATGCCCGTCGAGCCGCACGTGTTCCTGTCGCAGCGGCAGTGGTTGTCCCTCGGCAATGTTCAATTGCCAGGCCACCAGATCCTGGCCGGTGATCAGTTCGGTCACCGGATGCTCCACCTGCAGGCGGGTGTTCATCTCCAGGAAGTAAAATTGTCCGTGCGCATCGAGCAGGAACTCCACGGTGCCGGCACCCACGTAGTTCACCGCGCGTCCTGCCTTGAGCGCCGCCTCACCCATGGCTTGGCGCAATGTGGGCGTCATCACCGGGCAGGGGGCTTCCTCGATGACTTTCTGATGGCGGCGCTGAATCGAACAATCGCGTTCGCCCAGGTAGATCAGGTTGCCATGCCGGTCGCCGAACAATTGAATTTCGACATGCCTTGGCTCGATCAACGCTTGTTCGAGGATCAATTCATCGCTGCCGAAACCGTGCAGGGCTTCGGAGCGTGCGGTGCGGATCTGCTCAAGCAAGTCGCGGGCATCGTGCACCAGGCGCATGCCGCGTCCGCCGCCGCCGGCACTGGCCTTGATCATCAATGGATAACCGATGCGTTCGGCTTCGCGAGTCAGGGTCGCATCATCCTGTTCGGCACCCTGGTATCCCTGGATGCACGGCACACCGGCGTCGATCATGGCCATTTTCGACAGGCGCTTGCTGCCCATCAGTTCGATGGCTTCGGGGCTGGGGCCGATGAAGGTGATGCCGGCGTGCCGGCAGGCGAGGGCAAATTCAGCGTTTTCCGAGAGAAAACCGTACCCCGGATGCACCGCATCAGCTGCGGTTCGTTGTGCTGCATCGATGATCGCCGGTATGTTCAGGTAAGACTCTTGCACCGGCGCCGGACCAATATTCACGGCTTCATCGGCCATTTGCACATGCAGTGCATCGGCGTCGGCATCGCTGAACACGGCGACGGTGCGGTAGCCCAGGGCCTGGGCGGTACGCTGGATGCGGCAGGCGATTTCACCGCGGTTGGCGATGAGGATTTTGGTGAATCCGGGCATGGGGTTTCTCTCTGATTGTGCGGTGACAGTGAGGGCCAAATCGCGAGCAGGCTCGCTCCCACAATGAAAAGCATTTCAACTGTGGGAGCGAGCCTGCTCGCGATGCTTTCAAGGCGCCCACCCCGGTTTGCGTTTTTGCACGAACGCCATGGTTCCTTCGATGCCCTCCGCCCCGGTCACCGCGTCGTTGAACCATTGGGCCGCCTGATCGAGCAGCTCATCCGATGGCTGCACAGCGCTTGCCAGCAACAGCTTTTTGGTTGCCGCATTCGCCCCCGGCGCGCAACACAGCACATGGGCCAACACTTCATCCAGGCGCCCGGCCAGTGCTTGCGCGTCATGCTCGACAAAATGCACCAGCCCCATTCGCCGCGCCTGGGTGCCATCGAAGCGTGCCGCCGTCAGGGCCAGGCGCCGTGCCTGCGTCAGGCCGATGCGCTGGACCACGAACGGTATGATCTGCGCCGGTAGCAGACCGAGGCTGGTTTCCGGCAGGCCGAATTGCGCCTGATGCGCGGCGATGGCGATATCGCTGACACACGCCAGGCCAAACCCGCCACCCAGCACCGCGCCTTGCAGCACGCAGATCACCACCTGCGGCGCGTGCTGGGTTTCTTCCAGCAAGGCGCCGAAAGCCCGGTTCAATTCGCGGTAGGCCGTCGCACCCTGGGTGCGTGCGCTGGCCATGTCCTTGATGTCGCCGCCAGAACAGAAATGCCCGTCGGCGCCGTCAATGACCAGAACGCGAATGGCGCGGTCATCGCGAACCGCTGCCAGTACGGCACGCAATTCGCTGACCATCTGCAGGCTCATGGCATTGCGGCTTTGCGGGCGGTTGAGGGTGATGTGCAGCACGCCATTGTGCGATTGCAACAGCAGCGTCTGACAAACCGGCAGGCCGCTCATTTCTTTTTCCCCGGCAGAATGCCCATGAGTTTGCAGATGATCCCCAGCATGATCTCGTCGGCACCGCCGCCAATCGAAACCAACCGGACATCACGGTAGGCACGGGCCACCGGGTTGTCCCACATAAAGCCCATGCCACCCCAGTATTGCAGGCAACTGTCGCTGACTTCGCGGCCCAGTCGGCCAGCCTTGAGCTTGGCCATGGACGCCAGGCGGGTAACGTCCTGGCCTTTGACGTACTGCTCGGTGGCTTGGTAGACCAGCGCCCGCAGGCATTCGATTTCGGTCTGCAATTCGGCCAGACGGAAGTGAATGACCTGGTTGTCGATCAGTGCGCCGCCAAAGGTCTTGCGCTCCTTGCAGTACTCGATGGTGCTGTCGACGCAGTATTCCAGCCCCTTGATCATGTTCGCCGCACCGAACAGGCGCTCCTCCTGGAACTGCAGCATCTGCATCATGAACCCGGCGCCTTCATGGCCGATGCGGTTGCGCTGCGGAACGCGCACATTATCGAAAAACACCTGCGCGGTTTCCGAACTGCGCATGCCGAGTTTGTCCAGGTGTGAACTGAGGCTGATGCCGGGACTGTTCATCGGCACCATGATCAGCGACTTGTTGATGTGCGGTTTATCGTCAGACGTGTTGGCCAGCAGGCAAATGAAATCGGCGCTCGGTGAGTTGGTGATCCACATCTTGCTGCCATTGATCACATAGTCGTCGCCATCCTTGCGCGCGGTGGTTTTCAAACCGGCCACATCGGAGCCGGCACCGACTTCGGATACGCCGATGCAACCGACCTGTTCGCCGCTGATGGCCGGACGCAAAAACTCGTCGCGCAACTCATCGGAACCAAACCGCGCCAGGGCCGGGGTGCACATGTCGGTCTGCACGCCGATGGACATGGGAATGCCGCCGCAATGGATGGTGCCGAATTCCTCCGCGGCCACGATCGAATAGCTGTAGTCGAGCCCCATGCCACCGAATTTTTCCGGTTTGGAGATGCCCAGCAGTCCCAGGTCGCCGGCCTTGCGGAAGATGTCGTGGATCGGAAATCGACCGGCCTTTTCCCATTCCTCGACGTACGGATTGATCTCGTGATCGACGAATTGGCGGACGGTGCGGCGCAGTGCTTCATGTTCCTGGGTGAAGATCATTCCTGTTGTTCTCCTATGGCCGGTTCAAAACCTGGCGACACCAAAACTGTTGGCTTGCAGCGGCCGCACCTCGGCCTCATGGCAGATATCCAGCAAGTAGCCGAGCAGGGTGCGGGTATCACGCGGATCGATCAGCCCGTCGTCCCACAGATTGGCGCTGCCGTAGAGCGCCGTGGATTGGCTGTCGAGTTTCTGCGCGGTGACCTGCTCCAGCATGTCGAGCATTTTCGGGTCGGGCACCAGGCCGTCCTTGATCTGCTTGGCCTCGGTGACGATGCGCAGCACCTTGCCGGCCTGGGCGCCGCCCATCACGGCGGTTCGGCTGTTGGGCCAGGCGAAGATGAACCTTGGATCGAGGCCGCGGCCACACATCGCATAGTTGCCCGCTCCGTAGGAGCCGCCGACGACGATGGTCAGTTTCGCCACCCGGGCGTTGGCCACTGCCTGGATCATCTTGGCGCCGTGCTTGATCACGCCTTGCTGTTCCGATTCGGTACCGACCATGAACCCGGTGGTGTTGTGGAAAAACAGCAGCGGTGTGCGACTCTGGTCGCACAGCTGAATGAATTGCGCAGCCTTGCTGGCGCCCTTGGGGGTGATCGGGCCGTTGTTGCCGATGAAGCCGCAAGCACGCCCCTGGATTTTCAGTTGGCCGCAGACAGTCTGCTGATCGAATTCGGCCTTGAACTCGAGGAAGTTCGAACCGTCGGCGATGCGGGCGATGATTTCCCGTGCGTCGTAGGGCTTTTTCGTGTCATCCGGAATCAGGCCCAACAGTTCGTCGATGGGGTAGAGCGGTTCCTGCCATTGCGGTTCGGGGAGCCGCGGCAGCTGTTCGTTCCACGGCAGCAGGCTGACAATTTCGCGCACCTGGCGCACGCCGTCGGCATCGTTCTCGGCCAGGTATTCGGCGGTGCCGGCGAGCTGTGCATGCATCTCGGCCCCGCCCAGTTCTTCGTCGGTCGCGACCTCACCGGTTGCCGCCTTGAGCAAAGGGGGACCTGCAAGAAACAACTTGGCCTTGCCACGCACCACCACCACATAGTCCGACAAACCCGGCTGATACGCGCCGCCTGCCGTGGCCGAACCGTGCACCACGGTGATTTGCGGCAGCCCCATGGCCGACATGCGCGCCTGGTTGGCAAAGCTGCGCGCGCCTTCGACGAAAATGTCCGCGGCATAGTTGAGGTTGGCCCCCCCACTCTCGGCGAGGGTGATGACCGGCAGTTTGTTTTCCATGGCGATCTGTTGCAGGCGCAGGGATTTCTTCAGGCCGCTGGGTGAAATGGTCCCGCCCTTGATCGCACTGTTGTTCGCCACCACCAGCACGCGTACGCCGGATACATAGCCGATCCCGGCGATCAGGCCACCGCCGGCCGAGCTGCCATCCTTGTCATCGTGCAGTTTGTAGCCGGCCAGGCTGGCCAGTTCAAGGAAGGGCGCTCCGGGGTCCAGCAGCAGATTGAGGCGTTCACGGGGCAGCAGTTGGCCACGCTGTTCGAACTTGTCGCTGGCATGCGCGGCCTTGTTCAGCAGGTTCTGCTCAAGCTCGCGGAATTGCTCGATTGCGTTGAGCATCGCCGCGCGATTGCGGGTGAACTGTTCGTCCAGGGGGTCGAGTTGCGAGTCAATGACCGGCATGTGTTATTCCTTGTCCCGGGTGGCATCCGGTTGCAGTACGTCGGGCAGGTAGGCGCGATGGAAGCCGTTGTACGACTCACTGTTCGTCGCCTTGTGAATCGGCCAGGCGCGCCCGCCAAGGCTGGCTGCGCCGTCGATGCGCAGTGTGCTGCCGCTGATGAACGCGGCAGCCGGGCTGAGCAGGAAAACGATGGCCGCGCTGACTTCCGACTCGGTGCCGATGCGCTTGAGCGGCACATGTTCGCGCAAGGTCGGAATCACTGCCTTGAAGGCACCTTCGTAGGTGTCCATGCCGCTGGACGCGATCCAGCCCGGCGCCACGGCATTGACCCGCACCCCGGCGTATCCCCATTCGAAGGCGGCGGTCTTGGTCAGGTTGTCCATGCCCGAACGCGCAGCGCCCGAATGCCCCATGCCGGGCATGCCACCCCACATGTCGGCCAGCATGTTGACGATGGCGCCACCGTGCTTGCTCATGGACTGGTTGAAGACTTCCCGGGCCATCAGGAAACCGCCCACCAGATTGGTGCGCATGACGGTTTCGAAACCCTTCTGGTTGATCGCGGCCAGCGGCGATGGGTACTGTCCGCCGGCATTGTTGACCAGGCCATGGATCGGGCCGTGCTTGTCGATCAGTTCTCCGACCCGTGCCTTCACGGCGTCTTCGTCACGGATATCACAGACGACCCAGTCGGCCTTGCCGCCATCCTCGGCAATCTCGGCGGCGACATTTTTCAGTTTGTCGGCCTTGCGTCCCACCAGCAGCACATGGGCTCCGAGTGCCGCCAGTTCGTGGGCGGTGCAGCGGCCGATGCCACTGCCGCCGCCGGTGACAATTATGTTTTGACCGGCAAACAGATCGGTTTTGAAAATCGAATCGTAGGCCATGGCGGCAGTCCTCTAGTTGACCCGGTCGGCGATGCGCTGCGGCACCGGGATCTGGATTTCCAGCAGTTGCTGGGCGAAGGCCTTGCCTTGCGGGTCGATGCGCAGGCTGGCGACTCCGCCGCCGCCGAGGGCGTTTTCCAGCAGAAAGTTCAGGCTATGGGTGGCGGGCAAGTACCAGCGTTCGACGCGTCCGTGGATCGGGTCAAGGACATGGCTCATCCAGTCGACGATGACTTCCGGGGTCAGCGCCTCGGCAATCCATGGCAGGAATTCGGGATCGCGAGCCATGACACCGATGTTGCTGTGGTTGCCTTTATCGCCCGAGCGAGCCACCGCAAGCTTGACCAGCGCGACACTGGCGTCGGCCGGGCCGTCGGGTCTGGGTGGTTCGCACGGCACCGGCAGGTCGCGAGAGTCGAGCGCATCCAGGGCGGGAAGGGAGCAGGGATGGCGTACGCCCATGAAATCAATGTCCAGCGAACAGGCGGTTTTGTCGATCAGAAACGAGAACAGCCGGATCAGCGGATACACCGTCGGCCGGCCTCCGACGATGCCGGTCAGCCCCGGTGCCATGCCGGTGGCGGCCTGGGCGATTTCCCGGGAAAACAGGATCAGCGCGCGTTTGTCCGGATGCCGCACGGCCAGTTTGATCACCACTTCGCGGCTGTCCTGGCGCTGGCCGTGGGGGCCGTAGGTGGCTTCGCTGCCAAGCAGTTCGATGTTGACGTCACTGTAAGGACCCCACCCGCGCAGGGCGAACATTTCCGAGGTCTTGTCGATGATCGCCGCGCTGACGCGCCGGGCCTTGGCCACCGCATCGATCCCGGCAATCAGGCAACTGGCGGTGCAGCGGAACCCGTCCGGGTAAGTGGCGCTGACCTTGTACTGAGCGGTCGGCGGCAATCCTTTCGCGCCGTGTACCCGCACTGCATTGCTGCCGTGTTGTTGGAGTTTGACCTGGGTGAAATCGCAGACCACGTCGGGCAGCAAATAGGCCCGCGGATCGCCGATTTCGTAGAGTAGTTGTTCGCCCACTGTCAACGGCGTGACCAGGCCGCCGGAGCCGTCGGGTTTGCTGACGATGAACTGGCTGTCGGCGCTGACTTCGACGATTGGAAAACCGATGTGCTCGTAGTCGGGCACCTCGCGCCAATCGGTGAAGTTGCCGCCGGTGCATTGAGCACCGCATTCAATGATGTGTCCGGCCAGCGCGGCCTGGGCGAGTTTGTCGTAGTCATGCCAGTACCAGCCGAATTCATGCACCAGCGCGGCACTGACCACCGCGCTGTCGACCACGCGCCCGGTGATCACGATGTCCGCGCCCAGGCTCAGGGCCTCGACGATTCCTGGTGCGCCGAGGTAGGCGTTGGTCGAGACGCACATCGCCGGGAGAGGGGCTCCACTGAACATTTCCTGGATGCCCAGAGTGCTCAGCTGCCTGAATTGCGGTTGCAGGTCGTCACCCAGCAGGACCGCAATCTTCAGTGGGACGCCTGCCTTGTCGCAGGCCGCTTGCAGGGCGGCGGCGCAGGCCTGGGGATTGACCCCGCCGGCATTGCTGATGACCCGGATCCTTTGCGCCGCAAGCTTTTCGAGTAATGGGCCCAGGACTTCGATGAAATCGCTGGCGTAGCCGGCCTGGGGATCTTTCATCCGCGCGCCGGCCATGATCGACAGGGTGATTTCGGCCAGATAATCGAACACCAGGTAGTCCAGGCGTCCTCCTTCCACCAATTGCGCGGCGGCGGTCGAGGTATCTCCCCAGAACGCGCTGGCGCAACCGATGCGAATCGTTTTGGGCGCAGTCAAATCCATAACCACCTCCAACGGATGTGCTTCGAGACTACCAAGCAAGCGCTTGGTTTGTAAATGGCCGGAATATCTTCTGCCCGAGCGCTTGCTTGGTTGTCGGCAACTGCTTAAATTGCCCGCGCAACCCCGCTGTTTTGGCGGTGATAACGACTGTAGGAGAGAACGGGTGGACGAGCAAAAAGCCCTGAAGGTCATGCGCCAATTGGTCGACGACGGCCAGTTGACCGATCCGGACAGCGCCCGTGGCAAGTTGCTGCAAGTGGCGGCTCACCTTTTCCGCAACAAAGGCTACGAACGCACCACCGTGCGCGATCTGGCCGGCGCCGTGGGCATCCAGTCGGGGAGCATTTTTCATCACTTCAAAAGCAAGGACGAGATCCTGCGGGCGGTGATGGAGGAGACCATCCGTTACAACACCGCGCTGATGCGTGCCGCCATCGCCGAGGCCAGCAACGTGCGCGAGCGGGTGCTGGCGCTGATTCGCTGTGAATTGCAATCGATCATGGGCGGCAGCGGCGAGGCGATGGCGGTACTGGTCTACGAATGGCGCTCGCTCTCCGAGGATGGCCAGGCAAAAGTTTTGGCACTGCGAGATATCTATGAAGACATCTGGCTGCAGGTGCTGGGTGAAGCCAAGAGCGCCGGCTTCATACGTGGCGATGTATTTATCGCCCGGCGATTTCTCACCGGGGCGTTGTCCTGGACCACGACCTGGTTTCGCCCGGATGGCAGCATGAGTCTGGATCAATTGGCCGATGAGGCGCTGATTCTGGTGCTGGACGAACAATAACGGGCTTGTGCAGGTTGGCGGGAAACTGGCTAACTGGACGAAACCGCCTAGCTTGAATGCATTGACGCTGTATTTTTGGGGAGTGGGTTGTCTTGATGTCTTCGCCAATTCGGACGGCTTCGCGTCTATTGCTCGCAGCGCTTGCGGTGTCGTGTGCGATGCCCTCCCAGGCTGCGCAACTGGTACGCATCGGTGCCGCGCATTTTCCTCCTTATACAGTGCGCCCGGAAAACGGCGCCGACACGGGCCTGCTGCCGCAGTTGGCCGATGCACTCAATGCCCTGCAAAGCGACTATCAGTTTGTTCTGGTGCCTACCTCGATTCCCCGGCGTTTCGGTGACTTCAAGCAGGGCCGGATCGACATGGCGATCTTCGAAAACCCGAACTGGGGCTGGAAGGAGATCCCGCACACCGATGTCGACATGGGCCTTGAAGATGCCGAGATTTTCGTCGCCCAACGCCAGCCCGAAGGCCGGCCGACTCGCCAGCAGGATTATTTTGTCGACCTCGCGGGCAAGCGTCTGGCGCTGTTCAGTGGTTATCACTACGAGTTCGCCAACTTCAATGCCGAGCCCAAGTACCTCGCGCAAAACTACAACGCCACGCTGACCTATTCCCATGACAGCAACCTGCTGATGGTTTTGCGCGGGCGTGCCGATATCGCCCTGGTCACGCGCTCCTACCTGAGCGACTACTTGCTGCGCAATGAGAAGGTCGCCGACCAGTTGCTGGTCTCCGATCGTATCGATCAGGTGTATCACCATTACGCCATCCTGCGTCCGGCCGCACCCATCACCGGCGAGGCGTTCGGCAAGTTGTTGCAGGGGCTGAGGGATAACGGCCAGATGCTGAAAATCTTCGACCCGTACAAGATCGCGATCGTACCGGTCCCGGGCAGCTGAGTGCGCGACACGGCTCTCGTCTTGATCTTGAGTCAGTCATCGCGAGCAGGCAAAGAGATTTCTGATTTCAACGACCGGCAGCGGCATTCGCCCGACTGCCCGACACCCTGCGGCAGTGCACCAGTGCATCGCGAATCATGAAATTCACCAGGGTTGGCGAGACGCCCAGCTCCCTGGCGATGTCCTTTTGCGGCACGCCATGCAGTCGGTACATCTCGAACGCGTAGCGGGTACGGCTTGGCAAATCGCCGAGTGCATCGGCGATGTTTTCCAGGGTCGAAAAATTGATGTGCGAGGTTTCTGGTGACGCGCCCGAAATCACCACGCTCAGGCCTTCTTCTTCAGGGCCGGCATATTTCTGTTCCACTGCCTGCTTGCGGTAGTGATCGATTGCCAGGTTGCGCACGATCTGGAACAGATAGCTCAGTTGGGCCTTGAGCGAGGACGTGATCGCAGGAGCCGATTGCAGTCGAAAGTAAGCGTCCTGCACCACATCTTCAGCACGGGAACGACACCCGGTGATGCGGGCGGCGATCTTGACCAGCATCGGTCGATTGTCGACGAAGGTCTGGAGTAAAGGTGAATCGCACCTGCTTGTGAACACTGGTTCCGTCATGGAAAACACCCTGCTGCCAAATGGTTCGTGGGACGCTGGCGAATCCGCGGAGCGTCCGACACATCGAGCGACAAGTTATTCGTAATGATAATTATTGTCAATTGAGGGGCGAAAGTAGTGCTCCTCGATAGTGCACTGTGAAAGCCACGGCAGGTCGGCTCCCATGGCCTGACTGATGGCGTTATTTCGGCCCGAGTATCTTCGCCAGTTTGTCCGGCGAAGGCGCTCCCTGCTGCTGTTGCAGTTCGCCTTTGCTGTCCATGTAGAAAATCGCCGGGGTGGCTTGCAGTTCAAGTTCATCCATCAATTGCATGTTAGCGGCGAGCTTGGCCTCAATGGCCGGTGGTACATCCTTCAGGGGCTTGAGCGAGCTGCCCTTGCCGGCCGCTTCGTGATCTTGCAGGGCCTTTTGCGGGTCTTTGGCGGCGAGCAGTGCGGCGGACTTGCCGGGGCTGTCCTCGCGGATGATGCCGACCATGATGTGGCGCAATTGCACCTTGCCGGCCTTGACCCATGGCCGCGCCTGTTCCCAGAACATGTTGCAGTAAGGGCAGTTCGGATCACTGAACATGTAGATGACCCGTGGCGCGTCCTTGCTGCCATCGGCGATCCAGTTGCTGGCTTCCATCTTGCCCCAGACTTCCTTGGCCATCGGCCCGTAGACCAGTTTTTGCAACGGGGCGCTGCTCAGGTCATTGCCTTCGGCGTCGTACAGATTGCCCAGCAGCACATGCTTGCCGTCCGGCGTCAGGTACAGCGCCATGCCGCGGTTCTGGTACTGCGCCGCGTAACCGCGCAAGCCATCGGGTGCATCGAACTGGCCGACGATTTTCGCGCCCTTGGCTTCGATCTTCTTGATCGCGTCGGGCAACTCTTCGGCCTGCGCCGCTGGCAGGTGCAGCAAGGCGGCACCCAGGCTCAAGGTCAGCAGGTGGCGGAGGCGGGGCATGGCAGTTTCCTTGACGAGGTGACGGGGGTGGAATCGAAATTTTCCAGGGAGCGGGCCAGGCTGGCGTGGGAAAGTTCACCCAGATGGCTGCCCAGCAGGCGACCGTCGGGGCTATAGAACAGCGTAGTCGGTAACGCCATGGAACCTACCGCCTGGCCCAGGCGACCACTGCCGTCGAACAGTACGTTGGACAGGCTCAGGCCCTGGGTTTCCAGAAAGGTGGCGACGCTTTGCATGCTCTCGGCCTGATTGACGAACAGGAAGGTCAGGTCCGGGCGCTGTTGCTGGGCATTTTCCAGCACCGGCATCTCCCGGCGACAGGGCGGACACCAGGTGGCCCATAGATTGATGACCAACGGTCCACCCTTGTAATCGGCCAGTTGCACGGTTTCACCCGCGGCATTGCGCAGGGTGATTTCCGGCAGGCGCGTGCCTTGCTCATAAAGGCTCAGGGAAAAGGTCGCCAGCAACCAGAACGCCAGGCCGCCGGCCACGCCAAAGCCCAATGGACGGCGCAGGCCGGGGCGCCTCCAGCCTCGGTACAGCGTGGCCAGAAGCAGCGCGATCACTCCCGGCCAGGCGAGGAAACCACCGTCGCGCAGATCGATGATCTGCCAGGGATCATTGTGATAGTGCGTCCAGTAAACGATGACGAAACTGATCCGTGCCGCGAGCATGCCGATCAGAAACAGGCCGAACAGCGCCGACTCGGGATTATCACCGCCGCGCCTGGCCACCCGCCAACCGATGAAGGTCGCCAGCGCCAATGCACTGATCAGCAACAGGTGGTTGAGCGCGATGGCAAAGGTGCCGAGGGTGAAGGTCAGCATTAACGGGCGTCTCGGGTGGTGGACCAGCGTTGCAGGAAAGTGTCGGCATCAACCTCGCCGCTGATGCGCTGGCTGCGACGTTCGTTGCCGTCGGCACCGATCCACAGGAAACTCGGTGGTCCCGGCACTTTATAACGGCCGAGCAGTTCACGGCTGGCGGCATTGTCGGCGGTGACGTCGAGTCGGAGCAAGCGCACGTCGCGCAGTGCTTCGAGCACTTTGGCGTTGCCGAACACCTGTTTTTCCATGACCTTGCACGACACACACCAGTCGGCGTAATAGTCGAGCATCACCCACTGGCCTTGCGCTTGCGCCGCGTCCAGCTCGCGTTGCAGGGCGGCGGGGTCCTTGAGGGTCGTGAAGGCCTCGTGCCCCGTCGCAACGGCGGCGACGGCAGAGCCGGAGGCGCGGAAGACCTGGAGCGGTTTGAACAGGTCATTGCTGCCACCCGCGGCACCGATCATCAACAGGCTGCCCCACACTCCGAGCAACAGGGCGCTGGCGCCAAACAGATGGGCGATGCGACCAAAACCTTCCGACTGCTTCCAGGCGCTGTAGGCCGCGATCAGCAACAACGCGCCGCACAGGCCGACCCACAGGGATTCATCGAGCACCGGGCGCAGCATCAACAGCGCGGTGGCGAGGAACAGGAAGCCAAAGATGCCCTTGAGCAGATTCATCCAGGCACCGGGTTTGGGCAGGAAGCGATTGCCTACCGTTACCAGCACCAGCAGTGGCACGCCGATGCCGATGCCCAGGGCAAACAGGACCAGGCCACCGTGCAGCGCATTGCCGCTTTGTGCGATGTAGAGCAGTGCTCCGGCCAGTGGCGCGGTCATGCACGGGCCGACCAACAGGCCGGACAAGGCCCCCAGAACACCCGCACCGACAAGGCTGCCGCCACGCTGATTGCGAGAGACATTCTCCAGCCGGTCACGCACCGCCACCGGCAGTTGCAGTTCGAAGAAGCCGAACATCGGCAACGCCAGCAGCACGAAGATCGCCGCAAAAGCGCCCAGCAGCCATGGATTCTGCAGCAGTGCCTGAAGGTTGGCGCCAAGCATTGCCGCCAGCACACCCATCGCCGCATACACCAGCGCCATGCTCACCACGTAACTGCCGGCCAGGGCGAAACCACGCTTGGGCGTGGCGCCGCTGCCGACGATCAACCCGGCCAGAATCGGCAACATCGGCAAGGTGCAGGGTGTGAAAGCGAGCAACAGGCCGAGGCCGAAAAACACCAGCAGACTCCAGCCCAGCGCCCGCTGTTGCAGGTCGCCGGCGAGGGCCTCGTCCGGTGCCTGAGCCACGCTCGGGGCCGCGTCACTGGTGCCCAGATCGACGACCTGGGTCTGCGGTGGATAACACAAACCGGCATCGGCGCAACCCTGGAAGCCCACCTTGAGCTGACCATGGGCACCGGCCGGAATCTTCAGCTCCAGCCCCTGGCGATAGACGGTCTGCTCACCGAAGAACTCGTCGCTGTGGGCTTCGCCCTCGGGCAGCGCCGGATGCTGGTCGGCGGGCAATCCGTCGAATTTGAGCCGCTTTTGGTACAGGTAGTAGCCGTCGGCAATCTGCCAGAACAACTGGGTTTCGCCGGACTCAAGGCGCTCGGAGGTGAACACGAACGCTTTGGCGACGGGCAGGAAGTCGGGTTTGCTCTCGAACGGATTGGTGCCGGCCTGGGTCAGGCTGCAGAACAGCAGGGCGACGAGTAGAAGCAGATGACGCATGGAAAAGCCTTATCCTTTTGCAGATGAACTGCACAATGGGCGGCGGCGATTAACCGATGATTAACCGTCGCGGCCTTGTGGCTGTGGTGCTTGCGGCATAATGTCCGCTTAATCGGTCACCGGCCTAATCGGCATTATTTACACGAGGCTTTCCATGCACGTACTGGTCTGCGAAGACGATGAGTTGATCGCCAGCGGCATCGTCGCCGGCCTCACCGCACAGGGCCTGACCGTGGAGCATGTGGCCACGGCGTCCGCGGCCCGGGCGATGCTCAAGGTGGCGCAATTCGATGTCATGGTGCTCGATCTCGGCCTGCCCGATGAAGACGGCTTGAAATTGCTTCAACAGTTGCGCAGCAACGGTCTGGAGCTGCCGGTGCTGATCCTCACGGCCCGCGATTCGGTCACTGACCGCGTCGACGGCCTGCAAGCCGGCGCCGACGACTACTTGCTCAAGCCTTTCGACCTGCGCGAACTGGCCGCGCGTCTGCACACGCTGTTGCGACGGGTGGCGGGGCGCAGCATCAACCTGATCGAACACGGCGCCCTGACCTACGACCCGAGCAGCCGCGAAACCACGCTCGCCGGCCGGCCGGTGGACCTGTCGCGCCGTGAACAGTCGCTGTTGCAGGCGCTGTTGCATAACCGTGGTCGCGTGCTGTCGACCGAGCAACTCAAGGACAGCGTTTACGGCTTCAACGATGAACTGGAAAGCAACGCGCTGAATGTGCATATCCATCACCTGCGCAGCAAATTGGGCAAAGGCATCGTCGAAACCGTGCGCGGCCTGGGTTATCGCCTGGGGCCTGCCGATGGAGATCAATCGAAGTGATGAGCCTGCGTTTGCGCCTGAGCCTGACCCTGGGCGCCGCGTTTGCGCTGATCTGGGCGCTGGCGGCGGCCTGGATGCTCAGCGACCTGCGCAATCAGATGATGTTTTCCCTGGACCAGCGGTTGGTCGCCTCGGCGCGTATGGTCGCCGGGTTGATGGAGCAATTGCCGCCGTTGCCGAGCAAAGGCGAGGGCACTCATTTCAGTGCCGAGCAACTGAACATCCCCGGTGGCATGGCCTGTCAGGTCAGTTCGTTGCGCGGGGAAATACTCGCCCGCAGTCACACCGAACCCGGGCAACCTCTGGAAGCGGAGAAAGTGGGGTTTCACGATCAGATGATCGACGGTGCCCCGTGGCGCAGTTTTACCCTGGCGCGGGGCGATCTGCGCATTACCACCGCTGATCGGCAGACTGAACGCGAGGCGTTGAACATGTCGATCCTGCTGGCGGCCTCGGTACCGGTAGGCGTGGCGTTGCTCGGTTGCCTGTGCCTGCTCTGGCTGGGCATCGGCCAGGGGCTGGCGCCGCTCAACCGCATGCGCGATGCCTTGATGCGCCGCAGTGCCGACTCCCTAGAACCCTTGCAGATCCAGCCGTTGCCTAGTGAGCTGCAACCGTTGCTCGAAACGCAGAACCAGTTGTTTCAGAGAATCGGCAAGACCATCGAGCGCGAGCGTCGGCTGACGGGCGATGCGGCCCACGAACTGCGCAGCCCGCTCACCGCGATCAAGACCCACCTGCAAGTGGCACGCATGACCGATGGCGCCGCGCGAGATCAATCCCTGGCCCGGGCCGAAGAGGGCGCGGATCGTCTACACCGTACACTTGAACAATTGTTGTTGCTCGCCCGGGTCGAAGGCAGTCTGTCCTTCGATGACGGCGTTCAATGCAATGCCGAACAAGTGGCGAAACTGGCGATTCAGGACACCGCGGGCGGTGATCGCCAACGCATCCGGTTGGCGGTGCCGGCGGGGTTCTCCCACGCGCCGGTGCGAATGCCTTCAGTGCTGTCGATTGCCGCGTTGCGCAATTTGCTGGACAACGCCCTTCGCCATACACCCGGTGACGGACCGGTGGAGCTGAGCCTGCAAACCAGCGGCAACCGCGTGCAGTTCGTGGTACGCGACCATGGGCCGGGCATCGCCGACGATGACCTGCAACACCTGACCCAACGCTTCTGGCGCAACGGCCAGAGCACCGGTTGCGGCCTCGGCCTGGCGATTGTCCAGGCCATCGTCCAGCGATGCGGCTGCACCCTGCATTTCGACAGCCGACCGGATGGGTTGCGCGTCGAACTGACCATGCCGTTGCAGGCGGTTTGATGCGTTCGCGGGCAAGCCTCGCTCCTACTAACACCACAGACCGTAGGAGCGAGCGGTGCGGCGATCCGGCTTGCCCGCGAAAAACGATTGCGCGATACAAAAGATGTAGCGCGCTAAGTTCGTACGGCAAAAAGAAGCCCGCTGGATAGGTGACAACCAGCGGGCCTTTCATGTCGGTTATCTGTTCGTGTGCGATGCAGCATCTGTGGGAGCGAGCCTGCTCGCGATAGGGGTGTTTCAGACGCTAAAACACTCAACCCTGCGCAAACATCTCCTTCGCCCGCTGCTCGATCTGCTCCTGTGTCAGATCCTCCTTGCGCGTGGCCAGAAACCACAGATGGCCATAAGGGTCCTTCAAGGTCCCGGACCGGTCGCCATAAAACTGGTCCTTGACCTCCGATACCACGATGCCGCCTGCCTCAATCGCCTGTTTATAGGATTTATCGACATCGGTCACATACAAATGCAGACCCACGGACGGCGATTGCTCCGGACTGCGCAACGGTCCTTGGTCGCATGGCGTGCCGAGCATGATCGGGCAGTCGCCGATGCGCAGTTCGGCATGGCCGATACCGCCATCGGGCATGGCCAGGCGCATGACTTCGATCGCACCAAAGGCCTTTTTGTAGAACTCGATGGCCTCGGCTGCCTTTGCAATGCCCAGGTACGGGGTAATGCTGTGATAACCCTCTGGAATGGGTTTGACGCTCATGATGGGTTCTCCCTGAAGTGGTTGTGGATTCGCTGCCTTGAGCAGAACCGACAATTGTAGGAGGTGCTGGAGACTGCGATCTCTTGGTTTTGATCTTCAGGATGTTTCAAGTTCACACATCGATCGCGTCTGGCGACGGACGTTTTTCCTCTCGGTGGCACTGTTCGGCAATCAACAGCAAAGCAACAGAATGTTCGTTCAGTAGCGCATTAAACGTTTAAAACCAGGGCGAACAGCCCGAAAACACGGGCTCTCGCGGTCAGGCACAGAAGCTGCAATGACTCAGGTAACACTTGTACCGAGAGCCTTGTATGTCTGCCTTGACCCCCTCAGCCGTTTATCCGATCAACCCGCCGGCCGCCCACCGGATCGCCGACGAAGCCGAAGCCCTGCAAGTGGCCGAACACGTCGCCGCGATCCTGCTGGAGCAGGATGCCGAACGCGACCGCAACCGCCATGTCCCCGTCGACATCGTCGATCTTTATTCCAACAGCGGCCTGTGGGGCATCACCGTGCCGAAGGCATTTGGCGGCGCGCAGGTGTCGTATGCGGTGCTGGCACAAGTCATCGCGATCATCTCGGCGGCCGACCCCTCCCTGGGGCAGATCCCGCAAAATCACTACTGCCTGCTTGAAGACATCCGCTTGCAAGGCACACCGCAGCAGCAGGCGCACTTCTTTGCACTGGCGTTGCAGGGGCATCGTTTTGCCAATGCCTTGTCGGAAACCGGCGGCAAGACAGTGCAGGACATTCAGGCGACCATCCGTCCCTATGGCGACGGTTATGTGATCAACGGGCGCAAGGGTTACTGCACCGGTTCGCTCTATGCCCACTGGCTGGCGGTACTGGCGCTGGATGAGCAGCAGAAGGGGCAACTGGCCTTCGTCGAGCGTGGCACCAAAGGCCTGGTGATACTCGATGACTGGGACAGCATCGGTCAGCGCAACACGTCCAGCGGCACGGTGCTGGCCGAGGATCTGCACGTTCAGGCGTTCAACCTGTTCCCAACGTATCGCTCCTATGAAAGCCCGACGCTGGCAGGCCCGTTTGCCCAGTTGACGACGGCCGCCATCGATGCCGGCATTGCCCGTGCCGCTCTGCGCGACACCCTGGCGTTTGTTCGAGCGTTTGCCCGGCCCTGGATCGATGCGGGCGTGGACAAGGCCAGCGAAGATCCATTGACGATCATTCAGGTCGGTGGCCTGGACATTCGCCTGGAGGCTGCCGAAGCCTTGCTGGAGCGTGCCGGTCGAGCACTGGACGCGGCGCGCCAGGCCCCGGACGAAGACAATGTGGCCCATGCCTCGCTGGCCGTAGCGAGGGCCAAAGTGCTGACCACCGAAATCGCCATCGAAGCCAGCAACAAATTGTTCGAGCTCGGCGGCACCCGTTCGACGCTCAAGAAGCACAACTTCGACCGCCACTGGCGCAATGCCCGGGTGCACACCCTGCATGACCCCGTGCGCTGGAAATACCACGTGGTGGGCAACTGGCTGCTCAACGGCGTCAAACCACCCCGTCATGACTGGTCGTGATCATGGCCGAACTGCTGAAGAACATTTTTTGGGCCGACATCGCCCAGGCCTGTCTCGACACCTTGAGCATGCTCGGTGCAGCGCTGGGTTTCACTGTATTGCTGGGGTTGCCGCTGGGTGTGCTGCTGTTCCTCACCGGCAAACGCCAGTTGCATGAGGCCGTGGGTGTTTACCGGGTGTTGTCAGTGATCGTGAACATGTTGCGCTCGCTGCCGTTCATCATCCTGCTGATTGTGCTCATTCCACTGACCACTTTGCTGGTGGGGACCTCGCTGGGCGTGCCGGGCACCATTCCGCCACTGGTGGTCGGTTGCACGCCGTTCTTCGCGCGGCTGGTGGAAACCGCCTTGCGCGAGGTCGATCGTGGCGTGGTGGAAGCGACCCAGGCCATGGGCGCCAACACCTGGCAAATCATCCATCACACCCTGCTGCCGGAGGCCCGGGGAGGGCTGTTGGCGGCGATTACCGTGACCGCCATCGTGCTGGTCGACTACACGGCGATGGCCGGGGTCATCGGCGGCGGTGGCCTGGGTGATCTGGCGATCCGCTACGGCTATCAGCGTTTCCAGACCGACGTGATGGTGGTCACCGTGGTACTGCTGCTGGTCCTGGTCCAGGCCCTGCAAATGAGCGGCGACCGCCTGGTGGCGCGCTACAGCCGGCGATAGACATTCGATTCACAACCCACAAAACCGGCCTCACGTGCGCCCCACGACGGCCATTGAACTCTGCCTTGGAGCACAAGATGAAAAAGACTCTCGCCGTATTGGCTGCCCTGATTTCGTTGAGCGTTCACGCCAATGAGAAACTCACCGTGGGCGCCACCCCGGTGCCGCACGCGGAAATTCTCGAATTCGTCAAACCGACCCTGGCCAAGGAAGGCGTGGACCTGGACATCAAGGTGTTCACCGATTTCATCCAGCCCAACCAGCAGTTGGCCTTGAAAAACCTCGATGCCAACTATTACCAGTACCGTCCGTTTCTCGATGACTACAACAAGACCCGTCACACCGATCTGGTGCCGGTAGTCGGCGTCCACATCGAGCCGTTCGGTGCCTACTCGACCAAGATCAAGAATATCGCCGAACTCAAGGACGGTGCCACCGTGTCGATCCCCAACGACCCGGTCAACACCGGTCGAGCGCTGGTGCTGCTGCATGAGGCCGGGCTGATCAAACTCAAGGACCCGAGTAACACGCTGGCGACCCAGCGGGACATCGCCGAGAACCCCAAGCATCTGAAGATCCGTGAACTGGAAGGCGCCTTGCTGGCGCGTTCAGTGAGTCAGGTGGACCTGGCGTTCGTGTTTGCCAACTACGCGCTGGAGGCGGGGATCGACACCAACAGTGCGTTGATCGTCGAGAAGGGCAAGAGCCTGTACGTCGAGTTCCTGGTCGCGCGGCCAGACAACATCAACGACCCGGGCCTGCAGAAACTGGCCAAGGCGTTGAATTCCGATGACGTGCGCCAGTTCATCCTGACCCGCTACAAGGGGCAGATTGCGCCGGGGTTCTGATGATCGGTTGACCTTAAAGACGCCTTCGCGGGCAAGCCTCGCTCCTACAAGGACTCCACGATCCGTAGGAGCGAGGCTTGCCCGCGAACGCTGTACCGCTGACTTACATTGCCTAAATCGACAACTGCACCAATCGCTCACCCTGAACGTTTTCCGCTGGCCGGCGTTTGTTCACCGCCAGTTCGCCGATCTTGATCAGGCGTGTCCGGGTCACGTTGCGGCTGAGCCCCAACAGGGCGGCGGTATGCACCTGGTTGTAGTGACTGAAACGATAGGCCGCCCGTAACAGCGCGTCCTCGACTTTCTCGTGCAGCGCACCGGCCTGTTCTTCAAACAGCTTTTGAAAGGCGCGATCAAGCAGTGCTTCGGATGAATTGTCGACCTGCCCGTGCACATCGTCTTGACGCTCGATGCGCAGGTTCGACAGGCGCAGGTCGTCGCGCTCGATGACACCGTTGCGGCAAATCAGCAAGGTATGGTGAATGACGTTTTCCAGTTCGCGGATGTTGCCCGGCCAACTGTAGTTGCGCAATTTCAGCTCGGCCTCTTTGCTGAGGGTGATGTCGCCGTACCCCAGACGCCGGCTGTAGGTATCGATGAAGTGGCGGGTCAGTGGCAGGATGTCGCCGGGGCGCTCACGCAGCGCGTTTAGTTCCAGGCTGACGACGTTGAGCCGGTAGTACAGGTCTTCGCGGAAATGCCCGGCGTTGATGGCTCTTTCCAGCTGTACGTTGGTCGCCGCCAGCACCCTGACATTGATGGGAATACTCTTGCGCGAACCCAGGCGCACCACTTCGCGCTCTTGCAGCACCCGCAGCAGCTTGACCTGGATCGCCATCGGCAAATCGCCGATTTCATCGAGGAACAAGGTGCCGCCATCAGCCTCTTCGAACCAGCCGCTTTTGGCGCTCAGGGCGCCAGTGAAGGCGCCCCTTTCATGACCGAACAGCTCGGCCTCAACCAGTGATTCGGAGAATGCACCGCAGTTCACCGCCACGAAGGGCTGATTGCGTCGTGCGCTGAGATTGTGGATATGTCGCGCTACCAATTCCTTGCCGGTGCCGGTTTCACCAATGATCAGCACACTGGCTTCACTGGGGGCGACTTGTTGCAGATGCGCCAGCAGGGCCTGGGATTTGGGGTCTTCGAACACCTGGGCGGTGGCACGAATAGACGTGGCCAGGGCGGGTGAGGGCGGCAAGGTCAGCAATTGCATGGAATACGCTCCCTGTAGGGCAGGCAATGAATGAAAAGTGGGAATCGCTGGAGTTCGATTGAGCGCACTTACCTGGCAGGGGATGCGTGCCAGGGCCGGGTTTCTCTGTCAGGGGTGGACGCATCCGGCAGTGCGCCTGCGGATGGCGTTGTTATAAAGCTTATTTTTTATTCCTTAAAATACATTAAACAAATATTTATATTTCTATATGGAATATGAGGGCTGACGAGAAAGAATGATTGGAAAATCGCGATAGCGACTATCGAGCGTGTTGATTTCTACCCGTTCAAGGGCGCGAGTAGCCTGTGTTCATTGCCTCGAACCCGAATTGCCAGGACGCTCGAAATGAAAACGCCAATCACCGCTTTCCTGTTGCTGAGCCTTTCTGTTCTCGCCGGATGTGCCAGTCATGTTTCTCCTGAGCTGCGGCCTTACACCGCTGAAGAAACCCGTGAACTGGCGATGGAAGCGTTGAATCGCCGCGGTTTGTCCTTCGATGAATACCAGGCCAAAAAGGCCGAACTGCTTGGCCAGCCGCAGAAATCTTTCGGCTTCGATAAACAGGGTGAGATGAACGCCGAGCGAACTGTACAGCTGCACGGTCGTCAAAGCTGATCGAAAACTGTACTGGTCCAACTTTCGTGTAACTGTCCATGGGTTTCCAATCGGGTGTGCGATAGGGTCGATACCTGACCGACCCTGATGGACTGCCTGCCATGACACTCTCACTCGATCTGCTGCTGGGCCTCGCCCTGTTTGCCCTCGTCACCTCGATCACACCCGGCCCGAACAACACGATGTTGCTGGCATCCGGCGTGAATTTCGGTTTTAACCGCACCATCCCTCATATGCTCGGCGTGACCTGCGGCTTCTTTGTGCTGGTGGTTGCGGTAGGGTTCGGTCTTGGGGCGGTGTTCAAGACTTATCCATTGCTCTACACGTTGCTGCGTTACATCGGCGCGGCCTATCTGCTGTATCTGGCGTGGAAAATCGCCCGTTCCGGGCCGGTTTCCGACGGCGAGCAGAGCGAGGCGAAACCGATCAGCTACCTCGGCGCCGCTGCGTTTCAGTGGGTCAATCCAAAGGCCTGGATCATGGCCATTGGTGCTATCAGCACCTACACGCCGATGCAGGGCTACTTCACCAATGTCGTCGTGATTGCAGCGGTGTTCGCCTTGATCAACCTGCCGAGCGTCGGCCTCTGGGCCGGGTGTGGCACGTTGCTGCGCAATGTGCTGAAGGATCGCCGCTGGTTGCGTTTGTTCAACTGGGGCATGGCGGCGCTGCTGGTGGCGTCGCTTTATCCCATCCTGCGAGAAAGCTTTACCTGACGCATTGCTTCAACCGGTCGCCCGATGCCTGTTAAGCTCGCTTTTCAGGAGCGTTCCAACGCACTTTTAAACGAAGTTGTACTTCTTTAACGGCATCCGATCAGGTATTGGTAACCTCCTGTAAACCGGGACGCGGCTCACAAGGCTGCGTCTTGACGTTTGCAGTCACGAGCCACTCCTGATCCCGGAACACGCTCTGCGAGACTTTTATGAATGAACGTCCGTTGTATTTCGATTACGCCGCCACCACGCCGGTGGATGAACGCGTCATCAAGGTGATGGTCGAGTGTCTGGGGTTCAGCGGCAATTTCGGCAACCCGGCCTCCAGTTCCCACGCATTCGGCCAACAGGCCCGGCAGTCGGTCGAGCATGCGCGGCGCCAGGTCGCCGAACTGGTCGGTGCCACCCCCGGGCAAATTGTCTGGACCTCCGGCGCCACCGAATCGAACAACCTTGCCCTCAAGGGCGTCACCCAGGCGCGCGGGATTGCCGGTGGCCACATCATCACCAGCCAGATCGAGCACAAGGCCATCCTCGATACCGCCAGGCAGTTGCAGGATGCCGGTGTCGCCGTGACCTACCTGGTGCCGGACGCCGACGGCCTGATCACCCCGCAAGCTGTCAGTCAGGCCATGCGCGAGGACACCTTTCTGGTGTCGCTGATGCTGGTCAACAACGAACTGGGCACGGTCAATGACATTCCGGCCATTGGCCAGGTAGTACGTGATCGCCAGGCCCTGTTCCATGTCGACGCGGCTCAGGGGGCGGGCAAGGTGGCGATCGACCTGGGCGAGTGGCCAGTGGACCTGATGTCGTTCTCGGCGCACAAACTCTATGGCCCCAAGGGCATCGGTGCGTTGTATGTCGGCCCCAGAGCACAACAGCGCCTGCAGGCGCAGATCCACGGCGGCGGACACGAGGGCGGTTTGCGCTCCGGCACCCTGGCGACCCATCAGATTGTCGCCATGGGCGAGGCTTTCGCATTGGCGGCAGCATCGTTCGATGAAGAGAAAGCCAGGATCGTGTATCTGCGTGAACGCCTGCTCGCATCGCTGCTGGACATTCCGGGC
Organism: Pseudomonas sp. NPDC089569; assembly: GCF_050280625.1. Classification (NCBI taxonomy): domain Bacteria; kingdom Pseudomonadati; phylum Pseudomonadota; class Gammaproteobacteria; order Pseudomonadales; family Pseudomonadaceae; genus Pseudomonas; species Pseudomonas sp. NPDC089569. Next base: position 7,989 of record NZ_JBNNVQ010000022.1, on the reverse strand, counting down.
GTGCGTCTCAACGGCAGCCCGAGCCAACGCATCCCCCATACTCTGAGCCTGACGTTCAACGAGGGCGAGTTCAGCCCGGAGGCGTTGAGCGCCTCGATCGCCTTTTCCGCGACCTCTGCCTGCAACTCCGCGAGCAAAACCCCATCCCACGTGCTGTTGGCTTTGGGGCATGACGCACACGCGGCGGGTCGCACCATTCGCTTGAGCCTCGGACGATTCACGACCGAGCAGGATATCGATCAAGCGATACAGCTTATAAAAGCAGCCTGTACCCGTGCTCCGGCATTCTGGGCGACAGGTTTGTAAACGCCGATCCCGATCGGCACATGACAATAATGATGAGTGGTTAGCAGGAGTCACGATGAGTACGCAGTCTTCGATCAACGGGCCGGTGCCCCAGCGCCTGGCGCAAACCCGCGAGCTGATGAGCCGGGAGGGCATTCATGCGCTGCTGGTGCCGTCGGCCGACCCGCACCTGTCCGAATACCTGCCGGGCTATTGGCAGGGACGGCAATGGTTGTCGGGCTTCCATGGTTCGGTCGGCACCCTGATCGTCACGCCGGATTTCGCCGGTGTCTGGGCCGACAGCCGTTACTGGGAACAGGCGACCAAGGAACTCAAGGGCAGCGGCATCGACCTGGTCAAGTTGCAACCGGGCCAACCGGGACCGCTGGACTGGCTGGCCGAGCAAACGCCCGAAGGTGGTGTGGTCGCGGTCGATGGCGCGGTAATGGCCGTGGCCTCGGCACGTACTCTGGGCAGCAAACTTGAAGAGCGCGGCGCACGTCTGCGCACCGACATCGATCTGTTGAACGAAGTCTGGAGCGACCGTCCGAGCCTGCCCAACGCATCGATCTATCAGCACTTGCCGCCGCAGGCCACGGTCAGTCGCGGTGAAAAACTCGCCAAGTTGCGCGAAAACCTGCAGGCGCGTGGTGCCGACTGGCACTTCATCGCGACCCTCGATGACATCGCCTGGCTGTTCAACCTGCGCGGCGGCGACGTGTCGTTCAACCCGGTATTCGTTTCTTTCGCCCTGATCAGCCAGCAACAGGCAACGCTGTTCGTGGCCCTGAGCAAGGTCGATGCCGAGCTGCGTGCGGTGCTTGAACAGGACGGCGTCACCCTGCGCGACTACAGCGAGGTAGCCGATGCCCTGCGCGCGGTGCCGAACGGTGCGAGCCTGCTGGTCGATCCGGCGCGCGTGACGGCGGGGTTGCTGGATAACCTGGGCAGCGGCGTCACGCTGGTCGAAGGCCTGAACCCGACCACGCTGGCCAAGTCGCAAAAGAGCCTGGACGATGCCGCACACATCCGCCAGGCCATGGAGCAGGACGGCGCGGCACTCTGCGAGTTCTTCACCTGGCTGGACTCGGCGCTGGGCCGCGAGCGTGTCACCGAGCTGACCATTGACGAAAAGCTCACCGCCGCGCGTGAGCGTCGTCCTGGCTACGTGTCGTTGAGCTTCAACACCATCGCCGCGTTCAACGCTAATGGCGCCATGCCGCACTACCACGCTACCGAAGAAGAGCACGCAGTGATCGAGGGCGATGGCCTGTTGCTGATCGACTCGGGCGGCCAATACCTGGGCGGCACGACCGACATCACGCGGATGGTGCCGGTGGGAACGCCGACCGACGAGCAGAAGCGTGATTGCACCCGTGTGCTCAAAGGCGTGATTGCCTTGTCCCGGGCGCAATTTCCCAAGGGCATCCTGTCGCCATTGCTCGATGCCATCGCCCGCGCGCCGATCTGGGCCGAGAGCGTCGACTACGGTCATGGCACCGGTCACGGCGTCGGTTATTTCCTCAACGTACACGAAGGCCCGCAAGTCATTGCCTATCAGGCCGCACCGGCACCGCAAACAGCGATGCAACCGGGCATGATCACCTCCATCGAGCCGGGTACCTACCGTCCGGGGCGCTGGGGTGTGCGGATCGAAAACCTGGCCATGAACCGCGAGGCAGGTTCCAGCGAATTCGGTGAGTTCCTCAAGTTCGAAACCCTGACCCTGTGCCCGATCGACACCCGTTGCCTGGAGCCTTCGCTGCTGACCGAAGAGGAAAAACAGTGGTTCAACGCGTACCACGCCGAAGTGCGCGAACGCCTGAGCCCATTGCTCGATGGCGCAGCACTGCAGTGGTTGAACACTCGCACCGCGGCCATTTGACGGATCATGAGCCGGGCGCTGTTTCCAGTGCCTGGCTCATGTAGTCGACAAAGGCTTTGACCCTGGCGGATTGGCGACGATTCGCCGGGGACACGGCGTATATCGGCAACGTCTGTGCGGTGTACTCCTGCAGAATCGCTGTCACTCTCCCGGCTTTCAGGTCCTCGCTGAACAACCATACCGGCGACAACGCAATCCCCAATCCCCCCAACACCATTTCTCGAATCGCTTCCGAATTGTTGCTTTGCGCGTTTCCCTTGATGCGCACTTCATGGCGTTGAGTACCGTTCTGGTAGTGCCACAGGTTCTGGCTGCTCAGCAGGTTGAACACCAGGCAGTTGTGTTCGCGCAGTTCCTGCGGTGTTTGCGGCTGGCCGTGTTGGGTAAGGTAATCCGCGGCAGCGACGGTCACACGGTGGGTGGTGCCGACATGACGTGCGATCAGGCCACTGTCGCTCAACTCGCCGATCCTGAACGTGACGTCCAGGCCCTCGCTGACCAGATCCTGGTTCTGGTCGCTCAGTTGCAGGTCAATCTGGACTTCTGGATGACGCTTGAGAAAATCCGGCAATCGCGACGCAATCTGAAGGCGCCCGAAACTCACAGAGGAGCCGATTCTCAGAGGGCCGGCGATGGTTTCCCTGCCGGACTGAAAACTGTGTTCGGCGGCATCTACCGCGGCGAGTATCTGCCGACACTGATCGTAGTAACGCTGTCCTTCATCGGTCAGCGACAGGTGTCGAGTGCTGCGGGCGATCAGCTTTCCACCCAGCCCGGCCTCCAGCGCCTGCAGCATTTTGCTGATTGTCGGCTGGCTGGTCTGCATTTCCCGGGCGACGGCGGAAAAACTGCCGCGCTCCACGACCCGGACAAAAACGGCCATCGCATTCAGTTTGTCCATGGTAGTCCTCATTCATGCCGGATAGGCATGATTACTATAGCTATATGGCGTCTTATCGGCATGAGTGAGTTGTTTGAAGATAGGTCCTACAACCACTTCTGACGGGAATATGTGAAATGACGGACTCACTGCAAATGCGCGCTCTGATTGTTGACTCGGCCAATGCACCATTACGCTTGGCGTCCATTGCTCGACCCGCACCTGAAGCGGGGCAAGTCCTTGTGCGGATCGCGGCCAGCGGTGTGAACCCGTTGGACGGGAAAATCCGCGCGGGTCAGGCGGCCCATGCGCGCCAGCCGCTGCCGGCGGTATTGGGAATGGACCTGGCGGGCACTGTCGAAGCGTTGGGCGAGGGTGTGGATCAATGGGAAACCGGTGATGAGGTCTACGCCATGGCGACAGGAATTGGTGGCGCCCAGGGTTCACTGGCTGAATACGCGGTAGTCGACGCGCGACTGTTGGCACGCAAGCCGGGCAATCTGAGCATGCGTGAAGCAGCAGGTTTGCCGTTGGTGTTGATCACGGCGTGGGAGGGATTGGTCGACCGTGCTCGGGTACAGGCGGGGCATACAGTGCTGATTCATGGCGGGGCAGGAGGTGTGGGGCACGTCGCGATACAAATCGCCCGTGCGTTGGGTGCACAGGTGTTTGCCACCGGATCGGCGAGGCAAAAGGAAATCATCGAGGGCCTGGGGGCGACGTTCATTGATTATCGCCAATCGTCCGTCGAGGCTTACGTGGCAGAGCACACCGCAGGGGAAGGCTTCGACATCGTTTATGACACGGTGGGCGGCGAAACCCTTGATGCCTCGTTCAAGGCAGCGAAGATTTATCAAGGACACGTGGTGAGCTGCCTCGGTTGGGGACAGCATAGCCTCGCGCCACTTTCCTTTCGGGGGGCAAGCTATTCCGGAGTGTTCACGTTACTGCCATTGCTGACGGGGCAAGGGCGGGCGCATCACGGCGACATTCTGCGCGAGACGGCTCGGTTGATCGAGGCTGGTCAGCTCAAGCCGTTGCTTGATCCTCGCCGATTCACCCTGCAAACCGCAGAGGCCGCCCATGAGCTGCTGTTGTCAGGAGCGGCGCAGGGGCGGTTGATCATCGAAATTTAACTCAGGGCTTGCAGGACAAAGTCCAGTCGGTCCTGGCCGAAGAACAGCTGATCACCGATGAACATGCTCGGTGCACCGAATACACCTCGTTGCACCGCTTTCCCGGTGTTGTCTTTGAGCAGGTTTTTGACTTCCTCGTCGGCGGTCAGGGCCAGCACTTCTTCGGGATCGAAACCGTGTCGGGTCAGCACGGCCGCCACGGTTGCCGGCTCATCAAGACTGAGACCTTCCACCCACAGCGCCTTGAACAGGCAGTCGATGAAATCGGCAAAGCGCTCGGGATGGCGCAACTGAATGCCGGTGACGGCGCGCATCAACATCAGGGTGTTGATCGGAAAGTGCGGGTTGAATTTCAACGGTACGCCATAGCGTTTGGCGTAGCGGTCGAGATCCTGAAACATGTAGCGTCCCTTGGCCGGAATCTCGGCAGGGGAGGCGTTGCCGGTGGCCTTGAACACGCCGCCAAGCAGCATCGGGATGTAGATCAACTGACTGTCGGTTTGCTCACAGATTTTTGGCAGTTGGGTATAGGCCAGATACGTGGCGGGGCTGCCCAGATCAAAATAGAACTCAACGGTTTTGCTCATGATCGGTGTGCTCTGCTTGTTGTTGGAAGGGAGGCTTACCAGCGTTCGCTCCAGGGGCGCAGGTCCATCTCGAAGGTCCAGGCGTCTCGTGGCTGGCTGTGCAGGTACCAGTAGTTCTCGGCAATGTGTTCGGGATTGAGAATGCCGTCCTGGTCCTTGGTCGCGTATTTTTCGGGGAAGCTTTCGCGAATGAAATCAGTATCGATGGCACCGTCGACGATGACGTGGGCGACGTGAATATTCATCGGCCCCAGTTCACGCGCCATGCTTTGCGCAAGCGCACGGATACCGTGCTTGGCTCCGGCGAACGCGGCAAATCCGGCGGCACCACGCATGCCGGCGGTTGCGCCGGTAAACAGGATCGTACCCCGTTGGCGTCTGGCCATGCGTATGGCCACTTCGCGGGCATTGAGAAAACCCGAGAAACAGGCCATTTCCCAGATTTTGAAATACTTGCGCGCAGTTTCCTCAAGAATGCTGCAAGGCACATTGGCGCCAATGTTGAACACGAACGCCTCAATGGGGCCAATATCCTTTTCGATCTGCTCGACCAGCGCGACCACTTCTTCCTCCTTGCGCGCATCGCAGGCAAAACCGTGGGCCTCACCACCATGGGCCTTGATTGTATCGACCAGTGGCTGAAGCTTGTCCGCGCTGCGCCGCGTGACACAGGCGACGAATCCTTCCCGGGCAAAGCGTTTGGCGATGGCACCGCCGGTGGCATCCCCTGCACCTACAACCAGTACGACCTTTTTGTTATTCATGGATGGGTCCCTTTTAGTAAACGATCGTTAACTAAACGAACGTTATGCTACGATTCGACGAGCGTCAAGGTGATCAATTCAGAGGGAAGTGCGATGCGTTACTCGGCCAATCACAAAGAGGAAACCCGGGAAAAACTGCTGCAAAGCAGCGCGATTTCTGCAAAGAAATCCGGATTTTCCACCGTGGGCGTCGATGGATTGATGAAAGCGATCGGTTTGAGTGGCGGCGCTTTTTACAGCCATTTTTCATCGAAAGATGAGTTGTTCGCTTCAATTGTCGAACGCGAGTTGCGCCAGAGCCTGGAACGCCTGGGTGCGGATCAGGGGCGTGAAAAGCTTGAGCGTTGCTTGAAGCAATACTTGAGCTTGTCTCATGTAGAGCACGCAGAATCCGGTTGCGCATTGCCTGCCTTGGGTGCCGAGATTGCTCGTTCCGATATGTCGATTCGCCGGCAGGCAGAGCACTGGATTTGTCTGTTGCAGGAGAGTTGGGCGCAAGTGCTGGAGAGCGAGAGCCTGGCCTGGGCCATCCTGTCGCAATGCATCGGGGCGTTGGTGATGGCGCGAATGCTCGCCACTGAAGAGCTTCAGCGTACTGTGTTGCGATCCAGTTACGATGAGATCGGCCGTCAGATTGCAGGTCCGAGAATCTGACGGCGCGGTATCGGTCTACTTGCAGATGACAATCATGCTACGGCTGGTATAGCCCGCAGGGTTGAGGCCAAACGGATAATCTCCCGGCTCCTCGACGGCATCCCCGGATTTTGCGATCACCTTGTATCCCTTGGGGGCGCACGAGTTGGCTGCACTTGCGTAGCACTGGTCCCAAGAGGATGACAACCCTGAACAGTTGATGTGTAGCCCTTTCTTGCCCCGTTTGATATGGGTTTCCGAAGTCGCCGCGCAGCCCGCAACTGCAAGTATGGCGATCAGTATCAAAATTCGTTTCATTGCTGTCCTTGATACGTTTCCGGATCTCACGCCCGGTCTGACAGTATTCGATTTCGTATGAAGCGCTCTGAAATCCCTATCTTGAAAAGTCCATGTATGGCATGGGGTTGCGGGCCTAACATGGCCTAAATGGACGGTAAATGCCAGAGTTTCGTCAAATCTCCCATCAATCCGCCGCAACGGCAGGCTTGGCCGTACTTCCCATGGTCATGGTCGCACCGATGGAGGCCAGGATAATGCAAAGGATAGCCATCCACTGCGACAGGGAAAGGTATTCGTGGAGGAACAACAGGCCTGACAGTGCGCCAAATGCGGGCTCGATGCTCATCAGTGTGCCGAAGGTCCTGGCTGGCATGCGTGTGAGGGCGACCATCTCCAGCGTATACGGAAGGGCCGTGGAGAGGATGGCGACACCGATAGCCACCGGGATCAGCGAGGGCGTGAGCAGTGTAGCGCCCGCATGGATGATCCCGATGGGGGCCACGAACAGGGCAGCAATCATCACCCCCAGTGCCGCGGTCTGCACGCCATTGTCGGCACCGGCCTTTTGCCCAAACAGAATGTATAGCGCCCAGCAGGCCCCAGCGCCCAAAGCGTATCCGACCCCCAGCGGATCGATTGCCGCAGAGGTTGCTCCCGTCGGTATCAATAACAGCAAACCGGCAGATGCGAGGGCTATCCACAGAAAGTCGATGGCCCGGCGCGAGGCATAGATGGCAACGGCCAACGGTCCCGTGAATTCCAGTGCCACGGCGATGCCCAACGGAACTGTGCGCAAGGACATGTAAAACAGGAAGTTCATTCCGCCCAATGCCATGCCGTAGACAATGACGGTGCCCAGGGACCTGGCAGTGAGTTTCGCTCGCCATGGGCGCAGGAGCAGCAACATGATCACGCTGGCAAAGATCAGGCGCAGGGTTGTGGTTCCCTGGGCGCCGATGACAGGGAACATACTTTTGGCCAGGGACGCTCCGGACTGGATCGAAGCCATGGCTATTAATAGCAGGCCGACCGAGAACAGAGTCGAGGCAAGGCTGCGAGGCTGATCATTCATTGAGTGGCATCGTCCGAAAAAGGAAGCAGGGAAACTATTCTTGGTGTTGGGCAATATACTGCGCAATCGTTGCTGTCTCGTCTATATATAAGCCGTCGATTTGCATTTGTTGATAGAAAAACCAAATTAGGGGTTGACGGCGAATTTTATGAGCCTATAATTCGCCCCACTTCCGGCGCAGTCGAAACGGAAAACTCCTTGCAAAACAATGAGTTAGACGAATTTTAGGCAGCAAGCGGCTTCAGGTCATCGAAGCTGAAAGGAAGTTGAAAAAGAGGTGTTGACAGCAGCGAGTAACGCTGTAAAATTCGCCTCCCGCTGACGAGAGATCGACAGCGCAAGTGGTTGAAGTTGTTAAGGATTTCCAAGCGAAACTTTGAAAACTTCTGAAAATAACCGCTTGACAGCAAGTGAGGCTGCTGTAGAATGCGCGCCTCGGTTGAGATG